>CASGHD010000158.1 GCA_949319575.1 uncultured Anaerolineales bacterium
TTAGCGGGCTTAGCGGTTTAATAAATCAAGTTGAGGGTCGCCCTGTCTGCGCCAACAAATTCACTTCCAATTCACCGCCACCTTCAACTTGCTTCCCAGTTTCGAATAATAATGCACAAACCCATTGTCGCGCCCGAATTCATAGACGCGGCGCGTGATATCCACATCCGCTTTACAGTATTCGGCAACCTTGTCCAGTTCACCATCGCGGAACCATTTCACGGATTGCACACCATCGGCGGATTTTGTCTCGCCGAGGGTTGCCTTCGCCAGCGAATCCAAACTCAGACGAAAGCCGAGTGTGCGATGAATATCCTGCAACATATCCGTCGAGCGGATGGAGCGCAGGTTTTCGTTCGGCGCGTATGGCTTCAGAACCTCATAATCGAAGTTGAGGATGTTGAAGCCGATCACGCGGTCAGCGGGTTTCAACTCCGCGACCAATGCCGCCGAGTCCTTTTCCCAATAGACGGCAAAATCATTTCGCGCCGTGGACCACGTCACACCGCAAGCGAGCAACAACTTCGCTGGCTCGCGCCCGCCGACTTCTTCAAATAGTTTTTGTGTTTCGAGATCGAAGAAAACAAGATTCATGGCGATTTACGATTTTCGATTTCAGATTTACGATCTTCCACGAGCCAGTTTGTTGCAAATTGAATGGCTTGCTCCCGTGTGACGATGTTTCCGACAGCCTGTTCCTCGCGAATCGCTTCGAGCAGTTGACCGATGATTCGCCCCGCATCCAAATTGAGTTCCTTTATCAAATCGTTGCCATCCAGCAGGCGCGGAGGGGCGACGGTTTCTTCGCGTTTCTCCCAGTAGTTTTCAAGCAGAATTCCAGAAACATCTAACGCCGCTTTCCAGTTTTCCTGCGTCAGTGTGTGATCGCGTGTGCCGCGCAGGTCGGCGAGACCGAGCAGGATCAAATCCACGCCTGATTCGCCTGCGTCGCGGAAGAAGCGATAGATGGATTTCCGCGTCGGCTCGCGCTTCTTATCCTCCAACTGCATCGTGAAAAAATGGAAGCGCATGTGATTGAAGATGATCTTTTTGATGCGTCCGATCTCGTCGTTGCTGAGATTGAACTTGTGTCCGCGCATGGACGCGACCTTCGCGCCTTGAACATCGTGATCAAAAAAGCGGATGCGCCCCGATTCGTCCACAGTCTTGGTGGCTGGCTTCTCGACATCGTGAACCAACGCGGCGAAGAACAACGCGGCGCGGACGGAGCGATCCGTGTTGAGCGACTCGGTAAAGTGCGACTCAAATCGCTCGCGATATTTTCCAAGTGAGTTGATAAGCATCGTCAGGAACGGATCGTCCCCGCCTGAGCCTGATTCGAGCGCGGCGAGAATCGCTTCGAGATGACCGAGGACTTTCAGCGTGTGTTCCCACACATCGTACACATGCGGCAGGGATTGTTCGCATCCCTTCATGGCAGAGAGTTCGGGCATGAGATGTGGAAAGACGCCAAGCATTTCCAGCGCGCGCATGGACGAATCAGGTTTGGGTCCCTCAAGGATCTTGAATAACTCGTCGCGTTGGCGTTCGGGTGAGACGTTAGGCAAAAGGCTTGCGGCATCTTTCATCGCGGTGCGCGTGACGAGGTCAATTTTGAAATCGAACGAAGCCGCGAGGCGAACTCCGCGCAAAATGCGGATCGGATCGTCGGTCAATGAAGCAGGGGAGCAGAAGCGGATGATTTTCGCGCGGATGTCCTCCGCGCCGTTGAGAGGGTCAATGAGGGAGTTGTTTCGCAGATCGTACGCGATGGCGTTGATCGTGAAGTCGCGGGCGCGTAAGTCGTCTTCGAGTCTTTTGCCGCCGCGATAGGTGGCGAAATCGAGATAGGTGCGCGAGTCGTTTTCTCCCATCACAATCACGCGCCCTGTGTCGCGTTGTTCGTCGAGGATCATGAAGTTGGCGTCGAGGGCGCTGGCAACGCGTCGGGCGAGGGAAATGCCGCCCGAAGGCGCGGCAAAATCAAAGTCGCGCGAGAGGCGGTTGAGGAGCATGTCACGCACTGCGCCGCCGACGAGGTAGATTTCATCGTCTGGCAACGCGTCGCGGACGTTATCCAACAAAGGCGGGTGCGGAAATTGAATCGGCATGTAAATAATTTCGGGCTTTTCTTTGTGGCGGCTGGACTGCGCGGCATGAAGCGCCTGCTCTGGAGTTCCGCCCTGAGCGACGATCTTGCCGCGAATGCGGGCAACCCAACGACCTGCATAATTTGAATCTTCTTGCATATCTTTCCCCAATCGTAAATCAAAAGCTTGCGCTGAGCAAGTCGAAGCGTTGTAAATCTGGTCTCGATACATCCCGCGACGAACATCGCGGGACTACTCGACCACCATCAATCAGTTGGTTTGTATTTATTCAAATCCACCACGCCGACGAAAGGGAGGTTGCGATAGTATTCATCGAGATCTAAACCGTAACCGAAGACGAATTTGTTGGGGATTTCAAATCCGCGATAATGGATCGGCACGTCGGTCTCGCGTCGTTCGGGTTTGTCGAGCAACGCGCAGACTCGGAGCGAACGCGGTTGGCGCACGTGCAATAGTTCAAGCACGGATGCGATCGTGTTGCCGCTATCAACAATATCTTCAACAAGTACTACGTCCTTGTCGCGGATATCCATTTGCAGATCCATCGCGACGCGCACCGCGCCGCTCGACTCGCGTTTGCCCGCGCCATAGGACGAGACCGCCATGAAATCCATCATGTGCGGCGCGGTGATGTTGCGGCTGAGGTCAACAAGGAAGGGAACGCCGCCGCGCAAGATGCACACGAGGAGCAGGTTGCCGTCGGGATAGTCCGCGCTGATCTCCGCGCCAAGTTCCGCGATTCGTTTTTGGAGGGCAACAGCGTCAATCAATACCTCCGCCAATATTTCCTTGTATTCCTGCATTTGCTCTCCGTGTTTTCCTGTCTACCAATTTACCTATCTACGTGTCTACTTGTCTACGTGTCTACCTGTTTACGTGTCTACGTGTCTACGTGTTTACCTGTTTACCTGTTTACCTGTTTACGTGTCTACTTGTTTCCCTGTTTACTTTCCCCGCGGCACTTCATGATGCTCACGACATCGCGCCTCATACATCTCAGACGCGCCGACGATGACAACGGGATCATCGTAATTTGCGGGCTTGCCATTGACCAGTCTCTGCGTGCGCGAAGCTTCTCCGCCGCAGACCATGCAGATGGCGTGGAGTTTATCCACGTCCTCGGCAATGGACATCAGAATCGGCATCGGACCGAACGGCTCACCGCGGAAGTCGGTATCGAGTCCTGCCGCGATGACGCGGATTCCGCGTGACGCCAGTTCGCGCGCAACAGGGACAACCTCAGGATCAAAAAACTGCGCCTCGTCAATGCCGACGACGGTTGTATCTTCATCTAATTTGTTGAGAATCTCTGTCGCTTTTTCGATGGGGATGGCGTCGAATTTTGAGCCAGCGTGCGATGTCACTTTTTCCACCGCGTAGCGAATGTCAATCGCAGGCTTGAACACCTGCACCTTTTGCTTGGCAATCGTCGCGCGGATGAGACGGCGAATCAACTCATCCGTTTTGCCGCTGAACATCGAACCGCAGACGACTTCGATCGAACCGTGTGTGTGTCTCATAATACCTTTTGAACCGCTAAGCACGCGAAGGTCGCTAAGATTTTCCTTTATCCTTCTTCGCGATCCTTGCGCTCTTCGCGGTAAATTTTTATAAAAACAGGCATGGCGCGCACTCGCGCCATGCCTGTAAGTTTACCTGAGAATATTCATTCTGCAAGCAATTTGCTTGTGATGTCCAGCAGATGATCGGCTGGACAACGGCGTTACGCCGCCGCTTCGGGAAGTTCGTATCCCAGCGAGCGGAGTTTCTTCTTCGCCGCCGTGAGCGACGCCTGACCAAAGCCAGCGATTGCCAACACCGCATCGTTGCCGCTGTTCAACTTTTCAAGGAATTGACCAACGTTGGTAATTCCCGCAACCTTGAGCGCTTCGATTGCGCGAGCCGCGAGACCCAGGTCTTCGATGGGACGCTCAGGCGAACCCTTCAATTCTTCTTTGACCTTCTGCTGGTCAACATAGTTTTGGCGGACAGACAACTTCTTATAGAAGCGGTCCACCTGACCTTCGATGTCGAGCAAGCGAGAAGCCTCGCCTGTGAAGAACGGATGGCAACTTCCGCAAATGTCCACGCGGAATTCTTTTTTCGTCGAACCCGTCGTCCATGTGCGACCGCATGAAGCGCAAGTCACTTTCGCGTCGGGGTAATAGGTTGGATGAATATCAGCCTTCATGTTATGCCTCCGCCTGAGCCACAATATTCACGCGCTTCCTACCGTGAAACACATCAAACATCACCACTCCATCGGATGTGGCGAACAATGTGTCGTCTTTGCCGGCGCGCACGTTCAAACCTGGCTTGATCTTCCAGCCGCGCTGTCGCACCAAAATATTTCCCGAAAGCACAAACTGACCCGCGTAGCGCTTCACGCCTAAACGCTGTCCATTTGAATCTCGACCATTGCTGGTAGATCCGCCGCCTGTTTTATGTGCCATTTCTACCTCTCTTACTTTTTCTTCGCGTCTGTCTTTGTAGAAGACGACTTGGTTGTGGTTGATTTCTTCGTTGCGGATTCTTTCTTCGCGGGAGCCTTCTTTGTGGATGGCTTCGCCGCTTCTTTCGACGGTTTAGCCTGCTTCTCCGACTTCGGCTTTATCTCAGCCTCAACCGCTTCGACCTCCGCCTCAGCCTGATTCTCGACCTTCGGCTCTTCCACCTTGCGCTCTTCGCCAGGCTTGCCGATGAAGTCCACCCTCAACAACGTGTAATGCTGACGATGTCCGCCGCGCACGCGGATGCGTTTCTTCGGGCGATATTTGAATCGGTCAATCTTCGGACCTCGGATGTGGTCCGCCACAGTTACCTTGACTTCGATGCCGCTCAGGGTGGGGGTTCCGACCATGACCTCGTCGCCGTCTGCCATGAGCAGGACGCGTTCAAAGTCGAATTTCGAGCCCGCTTCGGTGGGCAGGCGATCCACTTCAATGGTTCGCCCTTCGACGACACGGTATTGCTTGCCGCCGCTTTCAACAATTGCAAATCTCATTTTTTCTCCAGTCATCACTTCGCCGTGTGCCTGCGGATGTCTTTCAATCGTCGCCTGCGAACGGGGAAGCTGGTTAGTTTACACACAACCGCCCCAGCGATTCCAACTGCTGAGGCAGAAGCGGGCAGATTATACATGCGGGGCGGGGATGTGTCAACAGAAA
>CASGHD010000159.1 GCA_949319575.1 uncultured Anaerolineales bacterium
GATTTGACCGATTCATTGGCTGATCGCTTGAAAGAATTGAATTGGTTGTATTTGAGATAAACAAAAAGACCTCACAGGTCTGTGAGACCTGTGAGGTCTGAACTCATCTTATTTCGTAAACAACGAAGCGTACTCCCCGTAACCTTCCTCCTCCAACTTCTCCACTGGAACAAATCTTATCGAAGCGGAATTCATGCAGTAACGCAGACCCGTCGGCGCGGGACCGTCATCGAAGACGTGACCGAGATGCGAATCGGCTTGCTTCGAGCGGACTTCGGTGCGCGGCATAAACAGTTTCATGTCCGCGCGTTCGACGATGTTGCCCGAATCCAATGGCTGAGTGAACGAGGGCCAGCCGCAGCCAGAGTCATATTTATCGAGCGAACTGAAGAGCGGCTCGCCAGAAACAACGTCCACATATATCCCAGCTTGTTTGTTGTTCCAATAAGTATTCGAAAACGGACGCTCCGTCCCTTCATGTTGGGTCACTTCGTATTGAAGCGGGGATAATTGCTTGCGAAGTTCAGCGTCCGTTGGTTTCTTGAAGTCTTTCATTTGTTTTTTCCTCTCGATTTGTTCTACTCTGAAGACGAGGATGGATTGTTCAGTGTTACTTGTAAACACATTAAGCGAATATTACAAATTTCTCTCTACCGCACATCGCGCCAAATTATGTCGTTGCGAGCCGCCGCTCTTGGTTTTCGGCGGCGAAGCAATCTCCTTTTCAACGGAAACACCCCTAAAAACAGGAGATTGCTACGTCGGGAAGAGCAAAACCCCTCCTCGCAACGACATTTGTACGGTAGAGAGACAAATTTTCCAATGCCTGTCCCATTTCTCGGATTGTCTCAAATCGTTGACTCGGTTTCCTTTGGGTTGCTTTCAGCACAATCGCTTCCATCCCCTTTGAAACGGCGGGATTGAGTGACCGCACGGGATAATTTTGAAACGTGAATGGTTTTTCCTTGCGCGGATCGCGCCGTGTCAGCAGATGATGCAATGTTGCGCCGAGCGCGTACACGTCGCTGCGCGGCGTGACAATACCTCGATATTGCTCGGGCGGAGAGTATCCCTTCGTGCCGATGGGAAATCCCTTTTTGAAGTGGTTGAATTCCCTATTGTTTTCTTCAAAGAAACGCGGCGGGAATACGCGCGCAAGTTCGAAATCAACGAGAGAGACTCGATTCGCCGAATCCACCATGATGTTATTCGGTTTCAAATCACGGAAGACCATCGGGTGAACTGGATGAGTATGCAGAACTTCCAACGCGCCGCACATTTGAATCGCCCAATGGATGACAACCTTCTCTTTCAAGAATCCTTTATGGCTATCGAGAATTTCCTCAAGGTTCGACCCTCGAACCAACTCACGCACAAGATAGGAATGTGTTTCGGTGGCAAAGTAATCAAAGATGCGTGGAATGGACGAATGGATCAGCGTAGCGCGTAAGTCTGCCTGCCGCTCGCAGTCAACGATCATTTGCATGGGCATCTGCTTGACGGCTACAAAGCGAGGCGTGTTGACCGCTTTTTGGTCGCGCGCTTGATAGACCGTGCCGAAATCCCCGGCGCCCAATACTTTTATTATTTCATAGCGCTTGTGGAGGAGGATTCCTTTTTGGAGTGATGAGATCATTATGAATTCATTTTACGTGTAGGGGACGTTCTCTAACGTCCCCGTTGGCGTAAGAGAACGCCAACTACACTACTGAATACCAATCCAACACTCGCAACACGCGGAGTGTGTTCCAGCGACTCGGCTTGCCCTCGCCATCGTCAATCTCAATCGGCATCACGCCTGGATATTGGACATCGAGGAGCCAGCGTCCATCGCCGCCGCGTTTGGATTCGACCAGGTCAATCGCATCAGCGACGCGTTCATCGGGCGTCACACTGGCGCGGCGCAGGTAGTCGAGTCCGCGCAAGACATCGTAATGCCACCATGTTGGGAAGGCGAAGTTTGTAAACATGAAATCGCCCTTGCGATCCTGCTGAATGGGCGCGCCAGTTGACAGTCGGCGGAAGAGGCGGCGTTCGAGGAGGTAATCCTGCCCACGCAGGCGAGACTCCGTCACAGCCGAATCATATCCGAAGCGTAATTCATATTCAAGCAATGCCTCAAGCGCGCAGATCGTCGTGTTGAACGATGACCGCGTCGAGCCATTTTCCGCCTCGCAATTCCAGCCGCCATCGGACAGTTGCTCGCCGAGCAAACGATCAACGATGCCGCGCGCGTTCTGACCAAAATACGCGCCAGCCGCGCCGACTTGCCCATTGATGCACGGTTCGATCTCGCCAACGAAGAATGGATTATTTTCGCACTCTTCGGGTCCGCAGTCTTTCCAAGTTACGTTAGCGCGGATGAGTTCCATCGCGCTCTGCGCCTCGACGCTTGCGGGATCAAGCCCCATTTCGCGCAACAACGTCAGCGCGTGCATTGTGGAGTTCCATCCATGATTCCACGCCGCGCCGCCCCAATTGCCGTCACGCGCTTGGAGGGCAAGCATTTGCGCGCCCCAGCCTTCTTTCGCAACCTTCGCGCGTTCAACCGCAATTTCATCTGCGGACGCATTCGTCAGATCTCTCATCACTTGCCAGCGGATAGAAGGGTCGGAATCAAGCAACCACTGCATGACCGATTCGTTTGGCTTTTGGGATTGTGGTTTTAGTGGAGGTGTAAGCATTGCTTGGTTTTTCTTAATTAAGAGGGCTTAGGCAAGCGAATGCCTCGGTTATTTGAAAAGAGGAGTAACGCTATTTTACGGTTAACTAGCTAGCAGATTATTTTGCGAATACGATTGACCTATTTCTTAGGATGCGTTGTTAGGCAGTTTTACGGATTGGGAGTCGCTACCCCAATTGGATTTATTGTTCTTGTATCTAAATCTAACAGCCAAGTCTCACCTTTCCAATTCTTGTATAGCAACGTACTCTGAGTTTCCCATTTTACGAAGTTTATTGGTTCTTTGAATTCACGAACGATTATTTCTGCATCGAAACTGGCTAAATCAAGTAATAAAATATCATTTATGTTTGGTCCCATAGTTTGAAAAATCAGCTTACTCATGTTTGGAAACCAAACAAAATCTCCAACATCTAATACTATGTTGTCGAAAGTCAATAGCGTTATTTCAACGTTAGTGAATAAATCTTTCCGCCTTAACACTATGGGCGTTTCGCGTTGGTCTGTGTAAACCATACTATTTTCATCAGGCGAGATCGAAAAAGTATATCCGCCACCGTCTCTTTCAGGCAGAACTTCTTCCATGATACCTGTATCCGTATTAAATCTTGCTACGCCTTCTTCAGCCCCAAAAGCGTCGCCCCAATACTTAACACCACCATCCCTGCCTTGATGAGCGTAAACATATATATATTCACCATTCTGTGACCAATAAAATGGAACATATCCCGCCTCAGGTAAATAGCCTATTCCTTTTCCAAATTTCGCTCTATTGTAAGAGAAAGACCATAAGGTTTTACTGTTCTTAATATCGATGATGTCAAATGTTAGCCAATCATTTGACTGAATTTTCTTTGCTCCATCTGGAGAAAGCATGAAAAAATTAAATTGTTCAGGAGTTGGAGATGCGATTTGAGTGGAAAAAGCTGTTGATCTCGGCAACGGAATAGCAGTCAACTTTATTGGGGTTTGTTTTTCATCTGTCATATTTGAGCAACCTCCCAACATAATTACTGTTATAAAAAGTACTGTGATTGCCTTGATAATCATAGCTTATTTAGAAGGCGGAACCCAACTAAGGATCAGACGGTATTTGGTAACAACAGAATCAAGATTGATTCAAGTATACCCTCGAACAACTCACAAAAATACTGGTTTCTCCCTCTCTGTCAAATTAACCACAATTGAAAACCTGACATGTCTCCGCGAGTCTTTGGCAATCAATGAAAATTGTCCGCGCACGAGTTCTGGAAAGGCGTGGCGCGACTGAGACACTTCGACAAGCTCAGTGCATCGCATGTCAGGTTTAGAGATTACGCCCGCAACGCATCCCCAGCCCACGTACTTCGCCGTACCGCCCAACTCCGCTTCGATATTGATTCAAGTATAACCTCGAACAACTCACAAGAATACTGGTTTCTCCCTCTCCGTCAAATTGACCACGATCGCATTGCTCGCCTTCACCAGATTCTGCGGCGCGATCATGATCTCCTCGCCCCATTGACCCGCGCCTGTGCCGAGGATGGGTTCGTTGAGCAGAGTCGCTTCGAGGAAGGAGCGGAATCCGCTGGGTTGCCAGCCGAACGCGGGAATCGAACCGATCACGTATCCCGTCGTCTCTTTCACCGCGTCAGGCGATGCCATCTGAATATTGCGCGAGCCGATTGCCTTCTTCAAATTTCCAGAGATCGCGTTCTGGTCGCCGCCGAGCATCACGAGAACGCGCTCGCCCGTATCCGTTTGAAAGATCAACGTTTTCACCGCCTGCCGTTCAGAGAATCCAAGCGCGTGAGCCACGTTCGCCGCGCCCTTTTCGGTTTCGGGAGAAAAACCGCGCGCCTCGTATGGAATGTTTCGTTCGTCGAGATAAATATGTGGAGGAAGTTTCATAATTCTCACAGAGAGTGTTTCTTAAGTCTGAAGCCTCGTTCTTTTGTACACGGATTTCACGGAACACACGGAAAAAGACAATTTTTAAAAGCCCTTTCCGTGAAAATCCGTGAAATCCGTGGCGTCCGTGTCTAAACAGGATTACGCCGCCGAGGACAGCGGTTGAGCATAATAGCGGGACGTTTCATCGCAAGATAAACCCATCTTTCAGCGGATCATTCGGATTAATCCACAACTCGTTCCTGCCGACGATATGCGCTTCACCCCGGACCTCGGGGATGATCGCCGCGTATGGACCGAACGCCGCATCTTCGACAACCTTGCCAGTAAATTTACTTCCAATGATACTCTCGATAACGATCTCTTCGTTCAACTTGATCTCGCCGCGCGCGTGATGGATGGCGAGTCGTCCACTGACGCCTGTGCCTGTGGGACTGCGATCCACTTCCCCATCGGCGAAGATGCACACGTTGCGGCTGTGTGATGCGGGATCTTGCGGCTCATCCACAAAAATTGTGCCGTATAAGAATCCCAAATCGTTTTCAAATGGATGCTCTATTTTGCGGCTGTTCATCACCGCGCGTTTGATCGCCATCCCTTTTTCGATCAGCGGACGATAATCTTCTGCGTTGCACGATACGCCAACATCCTTCGCGTTGACGTACGCGTAGAACGCGCCGCCGAACGCAAGGTCATATCGAACTTTGCCAAGCGCGGGCACATCCACAACCGCGTCCAACTCGGAGACAAACGACGGCACATTGCGGAAAGAAACATTCTTCACATGATTATTTTCAATGTGAGCGAACGCGGTGATCAAGCCAGCGGGACTATCAATCTTTATCTGCGTGACGGGCGAAATCATTGGCAGCATCCCTGTTTCCAACACAACGGTTGTAATCCCGATAATGCCGTGTCCGCACATGGTGCTAAAGCCTTCGTTGTGGATGAACAGGATTCCAAAATCCGCGCCTTGCGTGACAGGCGGCGTGAGCAGGCATCCGTACATGTCCGCGTGACCGCGCGGCTCCCACATCAACGCGGTGCGGAGATGGTCGTAATTCTCTTTCGCGTACCGCCGCTTTTCGAGAATTGTGTCGCCTTTCAATTCAGGGAATCCATCCACGATCACGCGGAACGGTTCGCCGCCCGTGTGCGCGTCAATGGCGGTGACTTTGAGCCAATCGGAGGGAGGGGTGAATTTCAGGGCAGAATTGAAGTTGAGCATGAGTAAATCCTTT
>CASGHD010000160.1 GCA_949319575.1 uncultured Anaerolineales bacterium
CATCCTCTGTTTGAGGCGCTTTGCTTATGGTTTCTTCATTGGATGGTTCTGTGGAGGGAGTAGAACCCGGAAGATTGCAGGCAGATAAAAACAGCGCAAAAAGCAATATATATTTTTTCATGATATGTCCTCGGCTTGTATTTCTTTGGATTATACAGAACCCAATCATTCGAGGACATGTCAAAAATGTTATGTCAAAATATTCCTCATCACGGGCTGATATTCAGGGAAGACATCGCTGGTCGCGGGGTTGTTCAAACGTTTGCTCAACACTTCAGAAAGCACATCACGATAATCCGTCGTCACCGCTAAGTCACCGGGACCGATGAGTTGACCTTCTTCCAAGCCGGGCCACTGTCCGTGAACTTTGCCGCCATCCACGTTACCGCCGAGGACCATCATCATGCTGCCGTGACCGTGGTCGGTGCCGAGGCTGCCGTTCTCGTAGGCGCGCCGCCCAAACTCAGACATGGTAACAACGGTCAGTTTATTCATATAATCCGCCATATCGGTATGGAAGGCGGCGAGACCTTCGGCTAAATCTTTCATCAGATTTGGCATCAGCCCGATGGTGGAGCCTTGCGTGAAATGCGTATCCCAGCCGCCGAGGTCAATTGCAGAAACTTCCAGCCCCACTTCCGCTTTGATCAGCATGGCGGTTTGTTTGAGGGCGAGTCCAAATTCGGAGTCGGGGTATGTGGTAAATGGTGAATAGTAATTGTTTGGGTCAAGCGTTTCCAATGTGTCCATGATCGAGAGGGTATCCTGCCCCAACACATCATCTTCATAAACAACATTCAACGCGGCGCGCATTTGTTGCAAGGCGCGCGGGTCGCCGCCGAGATGAAAATCCGCGATCGAACGCAGGGCGGAGACTGGCACACTTCCGCTCAGACTCCGCTGTGGCCTGGTCCCCATCCCCACCGCGCGCAGAGGCGACGAGTTGCCCGTGTTCAACGTGGCGAGGTGACGACCGATCCAGCCCGAGGCGGGACCGCCGCTTGTCACGCTTGCGACGCCGCGTTCCATGAGTTCCATGGCTTTGAAGTGACTGCGCGATTCGTCGGGCGCGCCGCACGCGTGGATAATGGCAAGTTGTTGCGAAGTCCACGCGTCGAGCAATGCGCTCATGGATGGATGAAAACCGAAGAAGCCGTCTAAATCTAAAACTCTTTCCTCTTTCTTCTTTCCTGAATCATCTGGTCGCGCAACTCCCAGCGTTGGTCGCATCGCGTAATACGCCTCCTCGCCATGTGGCACAACCATGTTGAGAATGTCCGCGGCGCCGCGTAGGAAGATGACGACGAGTGTGTCGCCGCGCGGGGCGACGTTGTGAGGCGCGAAGGCGAGGCGAGGCATCCATGATTTTTGAGGTTGGTGAAGCATGGGTAAAGTTTGTAGCATGTTATCTCCAAGTCATCTTATGTCATTGCGAGGGCGTTCTTGCTCGCCTGCCCCGATGCTATTCGGGGTTGCCCGAAGCAATCCCCTACGAGGACGATGTCTCCCACGACGAGGAGATTGCTTCGTCGTCGCCCGAAGGGCTCCTCCTCGCAACGACATTCGCTAACGCCACTGAAACGCGGGGGAGGCGAGGATGCCTGCGGCGAGGATTTGCAGAGTCTCTTCGGGGGTAGAGTCCGCTGAATGGACTGAGGCAATCAACCCGTCGCGTTCGAGGCGATCTAGAGGCGCGCCTAAAAGCAGAGAGGTGAGCGAATCCACGTCGTCGGCGAGAATGCCCGTCGAGGCGACATCCAATAAATGATTCAAATTATTTTTCGTGTTGTTAATTTCATTTCGCATTAACTCGAACGCGAACTGCCAGCGCGGCATGAGATTGCTTTGCCACGGTTCGCTGCGATCGGGATAACCATCGGGCGTGGGTAAATTGAAATACAACTGACCCATGCGAATCAGATAATCGTCGAGCGCGCCGTCGGTTTCGGTGTTGGTGAGTCGCAACGCGGACGCGATGAAATTTGCGGGACGTTTGTATTTCGGCTGTGCGAGCGCGAGACCATCGAGGAGAATCACGCGCAACACAGATTTGATATCGCCGTTCGTGTTGAGAAAAGTTTGCGCGGCTTTCTCGACAATCTCTTGCGGCGGATCATCCGCGATGAAGCGACGAGTTAACTTCGTTGCGATAAATCGCGCGGTGGATGGATGCGTTGCGAGGCGCTCGATGACCTGCTCCGCTTCACTCTGACCGTTCGGCTGGATCGCCAAACCCAAAACATTTTTCACGCCTTCATCATGGAGGTCGTTATTGAAAGTGAACTCGCCCAGCCAAAAATGTTCTTTCACCGTCCAACCCGTGAGGCAACGCGCCAATTCCATCACATCGTTTTGAGTGTAGCCGCCGTCCACGCCAAGGGTGTGGAGTTCCATTAACTCGCGAGCATAATTTTCGTTGGGATGACTCTTCTCGTTGACGTGATTATCGAGATAGACCAGCATCGCGGGCGAATGCGCCGACGCCCACACCAGATCGCGGAAGTTACCGAGCGCGTGTTTGCGAATCACTTCGCGGTCGTCAACGGTCTTCAGATAAAACAGCGGTTCTTTTTCGATGAAGATATTGAAGTGGTCGCTCCAAAATTCGACCATAATTTCGTAGAGTTGTCGTTTGCTGTAAATCTGACGAAGCAATGTCGCCTGACGTAATTCACGCGCGGGGCGTTCGCGGTCATAACCATCAAAGAGTCCGTTGGTCACGCCTTCGATTTCGTTCGCGTCCATGTCTAAGGTTTTAAAGATTGAAAGTTGCAGGTTGCAGGCAAGGTCGTCAATGGATTCGAAATCGAGTTGCTCTTCGATGAAGGCTTGTAATCCGATCTCTGCGAAGCGGGCGCGTTCTTCGACACGCGGACCGAACGTGAGGCGATTCAATGCAAGAAAATCGTTTGCGTCGAGCGGAGTCCATGGGAGGGTTGGGAGTCCGCCAGCAAGTCGTCGGTACACTGGAGCGCAGGAGGAAAGCGCGGCGCTGGCGGTGACGAGGGCGGAAAGTTTGAGGAAGTCGCGGCGGGTGAGCATGGTGGTTGGTAAGTGGTAATTAGAGGCAAAGGGTTGAGGGTTGATAGGCAGAGACTGGAGACTGGAGATTAGAGATTGGAGAATTAGAGGATTAGAGGATTGGAGGATTGGAGGATTGGTGGGTGTAGAAAGTGGAAAGTGGAAACTTGCTTACTTATCCACTTTCTACTTTCTACTTTTTACTTTCCATTCTCTAAACCTGCTCCGCGTTCAGCGTGTTTACTTGTTTACCTGTTTCCGTGTTTACGCGTGTACTTGTCTCCGTGTTTACGGTTTTCACGCGCGGCATCCAATTCAATAACGCAAACGCGGTCGCGCCGAAGGAGGTGATGAGGAGCGGAATCCACACGAAGAGCCAGCCGATGATGGGGAAGAAGGCGGCGAGTTCGAGGATTACCGCTCCGCGAATGAACGCGTTGAAGGGCGAATAGTTATTGCCCGTTTGCTTCATCCGTTCGCCGAGGTGCGCGGCGATGCCCGCCGAACCGATGGAGGAAACTGTGAGCGACGCGCCGAGCAAAATCCACGCGAGGGATTTGGCAGGTCCGATCGGCAATGCCATCAAAACGACGATGGGGATAACGAGCGCGATGATGACGATGAGTCCCAGCCAGAAAGTCGCGCCGAGGGATTTTTCGACGCGGGTCTGCGCGCGTTTGATCATGTTGGGGAATAACAGCCACCACGCGGCGAGCATCGCTGGGAACGCGACGCCGAGGATCAATAGGATGAAGAAGATGGCGGATATGTCAGCCATGGGGAATGTCCTTTCTTTTGGTTGATGTAAGGGATACAGGGGTTGGAGAGGAAAAGTTGCAAGAATAGAGAGCAGAGAATAGCGACTAGATGACTAGATGAATAGATGAATAGAAAAAGACGCGGGGTGAGCGCGTCTTGGAAAATGGAAAGAAGAAAGACGAAAGAGAAAGAATCTTTGCGTTCGCTTCGACAGCGCTCAGCGCAGGCTTAGCGGTTAATTAAATATCGCGTTGGAAGAATCCTAAAATCACCGCGCCGAAGCCTGTGAGGGCGATGAATGGGAATAGCAGGAACCATCCCACAAAGGGAATGGCGGATGCAAAGGTGAGAATGACTGTTCCCCAAAATGACTGCCGCCACGCTGAAAGATCGGGAAAGATTCGTTCGCCGAGGATGCCGACCATCGCCGTAAGCCCGAGGCTGAGGAAAATGACTAGCACGGTTGTAAGCAACAGTGATGGAATTAATACGATGAGACTGATTAATTCATTTCCAGCGCCTTGAGCAATGGCAAACAAAACCACAGTGATCGTGCCGAAAAATAGGAAGTTGACGAAGCCGATGCCGAGAGAACGCGCGGGCAGTTGCTTTGCAACGTTGAGAGTCTTCAAGACGCGTTTATTGAAAAACGCGCTGACGACGAGAAAATAACAAGCAAAGGCAACGGCGAGCAAGATAACGAGCAGTATTACGCGGATGATTTCGGTCATGTGTGGTCTCCTAATTGGTTATGTCACCCTGAGCGACAGCGAAGGGTCTCCTACACGATGAGGAGATTCTTCAGGCGGTGAAGCGCCTGAAGAATGACATGACATTATTTGATTTGTCTCCTCAACAGCAACCCATTCCCCACCAGCCAGAGCAGGGATGCAAATGCAAGAGCGAGGGAAAGAGTCAACGTTGGGATTTGGAGGGGCGGGAGTGAAAAGGCAGGTAATTGGTCCCAGAGGGATGCTACGCGATAATTAGTAATTGTTGTAAATAATGTGATCCATTGCGATTGAAGTTGAATCAGGAATTCGGTGAAGGATGGCATTTCAATCGCGGGCAAGAGATTCATCACGAAGGGCGCGGCGACGATCAACGCGATCAACGCGAGCGCGGTTTGGAGAGTCGCTGTCAGCGTGAGCCAGCGCGGGAGTTGCGGGGACGATGTGGCGTGGAGCGTGATTCGTGAGGCGAGGGAGTGAGTCAATTCCACTTCGGGGAGAGAATCCAATTCGGCGAATAACGTTTGAAGCGCGATGAGACGCGCCGCACATTCTCCGCATGAATCAAGATGCGATTCGATATGCGCGCGATCCGCAATTTCGTTATCAAGATATTCGTTGATCTGCTCGTTAGTCAGGTGCATGGAGTTTCTCCGCCAACAATTTGCGGGCGCGGAAGAGATGACTCTTCACGTCGCTCAATGGGATTTTTAATTCAGCCGCAATTTCATCGTACGATAATTCTTGATAATGCCGTAATTCGACGACGACGCGATAATTCGGCGGAAGCGACGCGAGCGCGACGCGAATCTGCTCGCTTCTTTCTCGCGCCTCAACCTGCTTCTCTGGTCTGATGCTTTCATCGGCATCCCGATCCTCATCGAGCGGCGCGGTGATCTTCTGAGACTCGAGATGATTGAGGCACAAGTTCGCGGCGACGCGCCTCACCCACGGACCGAACTCGCGTTCGAGATCGAATTGACCGAGGCGATTATACGCGCGTATGAACGTCTCTTGCGCCAGGTCTTCGGCTTCGCCGCGCTCGTGCAGGATGCGATAACAGACGTTGAACACGCTCGTCTGGTAGCGCGTGACGAGTTCGCTGAACGCGCCGCCGTCACCGCGACGGGCGCGGACAATCAGGTCGCGGTCGGTGGGCGCGGTCATGGCTAGAGTGTAATACAGGAGTCGGTGGGAAAAAGTTGCAGGGG
>CASGHD010000161.1 GCA_949319575.1 uncultured Anaerolineales bacterium
CAAATGCTGGCTTCCCGTCACCGTATGCGCCGCGCCATGAAAATGAATTTGCATTTCAGCCTCCGAACAATCCTAAAATTTGCGAGCCGTACATTTGGAATCGCCGCGGTGAATCCTTCATCGCCTCTTCGAGTTCGCCCAAGGTCTTCGGCGGATTCTCGGCAAACAGACCCAGATAAAACTTCGGCAGAACGATATCCGACTCCACTTTTATTTCTTGCGCGACTTTCTTCCTCCACGCTTTCAACTTTTCGGCACGCCTCAACACCGCGTCACTCGGACGTTTGGGCTGTTCCAGTTTCACCGGCGGATTCGCCGCCCCGCGCCTCACCGCGGCAAGCATCTCCCCGCCCCACAAACGGATCTGCCTTGGGCTCAGTCCAATATCCGCGAGGTCAACATCCTTCTCCGGCATTCTCTTTGCAATTTCGAGCAACAGGTTATCGTCTATCACTTTGAACGGCGGACGGTCAAGTGTTTCGGCGATGTGATCGCGGCTATGGCACAACGCCGCAAGGATGGTCAAGTCGCGCTCGTTGACATCCTTTCGTCCGCTGAACCGTTTCCACGAGGCGCCGTTGAGTTTTTCTTTCGCGTCGTCCACGCGACAAGCCCGCGCAAAATCTTCGAGCGCTAGGTCCCAGCGATCCATGTCGCGCAGTTCTGCCGCCAGCATGTCGCGCAGGGCAAAGAGATAGTGGGTATCCTGCCGCGCATAATTAATTTGAGCGGAGGTGAGGGGTCTCGCGCCCCAATCCGCTTTTTGATGCCGCTTATCTATCTTCAAACCGAATTTCTCTGCCAGCAGCGTATCTAATCCAACTGCCGGGTAGCCCAACACACGCGCCGCCTGCATGGTATCGAATAGATTGCGAAGATCAAAACCATAATCGCGCTTCAAGCAGATCAAATCATATTCCGCGGCGTGGAATATTTTCTCTATCTTTTTATCGTTGAAAATCGGGGCAAGCGGGCGAAGATCGGAAAAAGCAAGCGGATCAACAACATAATCATACTTCGGCGTGGAAAACTGGATCAGGCACACGCGCTCGCGGTAGGCGTGCAGGCTGTTCGATTCAGTATCCACCGCAACGCGTTGTTGCGACGACAAATCCGCTACCATCTTGCGGAGGGATTGATCTGTGTGTACCCAAACAGGCGGAGCAAGAGACTCGGACATAAGAACTATATGGCTATTGTAAGCTCAAACGGCAAAATTGAGTTACAACGCCTTCTCCATCACCAACCCATCTTCGCCGTCGTTGTAGTATTTTCGCCAAATATCTATAGTGCGATAGCCTTCTTTCTCATACATTGCAATCGCCCCATGATTGGACGCGCGCACGGTCAACTTCATGTTCGGCAATTTGATCTGCTCTTCACATGCCAGCAATAGCGCCCGCCCAATGCCGCGTCGCTGGAAGTTTGGATGAACCGCAATGGTGGAGACCCAAGCCGCCCCTTGAGAAGGACGCGTGTCGCCCGCCACGAATCCGATCATGGCGCCGTTATCCATCGCCTTGAGACGAATCACATCGGGCCAGGAAAGGACGGCGATCAGATCAAACAACGACCATGCGTCTTTATCAAAGCAGGCATGTTCGAGTTTACGAAGTGAATTGAGGTCGAGGATACCCGCGGGGATGATTTCCATCGAAAACGTTTTTCCAAAAAAAGAAAGTAGAAAGTGGAAAGACTGAATCCACTTTCTACTTTCCACTTTCTACGCGTCTACGTGTCTACGAGTCTACTTCTTCGCGCTTATGAAATTTTCAAGCATGCTTGTGAATTCCATCGGGAAGATGTATTTCGTGGACGGGCTTGCGCCGATGGACTTGAGCGTTTCAAAATATTGAAGCGTCATCGTCTTCTGATCCACTTTCCCGGCGGCGCCAAAGATGCTTTCCAACGCCACGGCGAAACCTTCCGCGCGTAAAGCCTGTGCCTGCTTATCGCCTTCTGCGCGCAAAATATTGGATTCGCGTTCGCCTTGCGCCGAAAGAATCGCGGCTTGTTTGGTGCCTTCCGCGCGATTGATCGCCGCCGCCTGATCGCCCATGGACTCGGTCACTAGCGCGCGACGAATACGCTCGGCAGACATTTGCCTGTTCATCGCGTCCTGCACGTCGCGCGGCGGAACGATCTCGCGGATCTCCACGTTGGTCACTTTCACGCCCCAGCGCTCGGTCACTTCATCGAGACGCGTGCGGAGCATGTTGTTGATGTGTTCGCGTTCCGAAAGCACATCGTCCAATGGAATTCCGCCGATCACGGCGCGGAGCGTAGTCGCCGCGATACCTGCCGCGGCAGATTCAAAATTACCGACCTGCAACACCGACTCGGCAGGGTCTAGCACTTTGTAGTACCACAGGAAGTCAATCGAGATCGGCGCGTTATCTTTGGTGATCGAGGTCTGATGCGGGATTTCGCGCACCTGTTCGCGCAAATCCACTTTGACCGCCCGGTCGATTACGGGGATCAAAATGATGATTCCTGGTCCCTTCGGTCCGACACTGCGACCTAATCGAAACACGACGAGGCGTTGATATTCTGGAACGATTCGAATGGCGTTGGCTAAAAAGACCAAGCCAATAACAAGAATCGCTCCCACTAAACATACGGCGCTACTAGTAAGAATTTCCATGCTGGTTACTCCTTGTAAGAATAATTTTATTCCTGCTTTTCAACAACAACGACAAAACCATCCCGCCGAACCACGCGGATCTTGCTCCCCGCCTTGATCGTATTCTCGCTCCGCGCCGACCACAATTCTTTGCCGACTTGCGCGCTTCCCTCCTCGTGGATGTCTGTTCGCGCTTCGCCTTCCAAGCCGATCAACGCGCCCAGGTCATGCGTTGGCGTCGCGAATGAGGCTTCCATGGATTTGTGCACGGCTACCCACAAGAATCCCGCCGTCAACGCGGAAGCGATCACTGCCACCAGCGGATTCACCGCCGGCAAACCGCCCTCTCGCGCGAACATGAACACCGAACCGACAATCAACAAAAGGATCGAGAGCGCCAGCGCCCATTCCCGTTTCGGGTTCTGGAGCGCGTACACGAACGGCACAACGCTCAGACCGATCACGATGAGCGCCCAAAAATTGATGGATAAATTGTAGATTGCGTAGCCTGCCAGCGCGAAGCAAAAGAATGCGCCGATCTCGAAAAATCCCGTGCCCGGCGTGGCGATTGCCATTAAGGCGAGAAACACTCCGCCTAGCAAAAAGAGATACGCGACATCGGGATCAAGTAGAAGTTCCATGGCTCCTCCATTTCATTATACAACAAGACCAGTCGTTTCGATTCAATCTACGAAGGTTCTCATGTTAAAGTTGTGCGAGCCGTATTCAGTCATGGCTTTATAATTGAGTTTGTTCAGCGGTCGTTATAGGACGCCTGTTGAACTTCAAAGGAGTTCTGGTGAAATTTCAAAAAATCTGCGTTCTCGGTCTTGGCTACATCGGTCTTCCCACCGCCGCCACATTCGCCGCGCATGGGATCGAAGTCCATGGCGTGGATGTCAACCCGCGCGTGGTCGAATCTTTGCAAGCGGGAAAAATCCACATCCACGAGCCGGGCTTGCAAAGCGTAGTGGACGAGGCGATCAAGTCCGGCAGGTTCACGGTGTCCAGCCAACCCGTCGAAGCGGACGCGTTCATCATCGCGGTGCCGACTCCGTTTCAGCATGAAAAATTCGGCGAGTACAACGGAATCCGATTCAAACTCGCGGATATGCGCGCGGTGATGTCGGCAACGGAGGCGATTCTCCCCGTCTTGCGGAAGGGCAATCTCGTCATCCTCGAATCGACCTCCCCGCCTCGCGCGACGGTCGAACTGGTCGCGCCGATTTTAGCCCGCTCCAACCTTCAAGCGGGCGCTGACTTCCACCTCTGCTATTCACCGGAGCGCGTCTTGCCCGGACAAATCCTGCGCGAACTTGTCGAAAACGCGCGCGTGATCGGAGGCGTCACACCGGAGTCGGCGCGCGCCGGGCGTGACTTGTACGCAACTTTCGTCAAAGGCGAAATTCACGAAACGGACGCGACCACCGCCGAGATGGTCAAGATTATGGAAAACACGACGCGTGACGTGAACATCGCTATCGCCAACGAGTTCGCGCGGCTCGCTGAAAAATTTGGCGTGGACGTGTGGGAAGCCATCCGCCTCGCCAACCTGCACCCGCGCATCAACATCCTCAACCCGGGACCCGGCGTCGGCGGTCACTGCATCAGCGTGGACCCGTGGTTCTTCGTCGAAGCCGCGCCGGAATTGACAGAACTCATTTACCACGCCCGGCAGGTCAACGACGCTCAACCTCATTTTGTTGTGGAGAAAGTGAAACAGGCACTCGCTCAAGCCGCCGTCACCGGCGGCTGGGACGCCGCCGAGAGCATTCTCAAGAATAAAAAAATCGCCGCGCTCGGACTCGCCTACAAACCTGACGTGGACGACCTGCGCGAAAGCCCCGCCGTTGAAGTTATCCATTTGCTCCAAAAAGAAGGAGCCATCGTCCATGCGTGGGAACCTTTTGCCCCGAACGCGAAACTCGAAGGAATTGACATGGCGGCTGATTTCGATTCCGCCATCAAAGACGCAGACGCGATTCTTCTGCTCGTCAATCACACTCAATTTCGCACACTCAACCCTGTGAGCGTTGCATCCAAGACCAAAGCGCGGATCGCGATTGATACGGTCAACGTCTGGAAACCTGATCAATGGCAATCTGCCGGCTTTGCAGTCCACCGCCTAGGCGACGCGAAGTCTCCAGTCTCCAATCTCTAATCTCCATTTTCCCAATTCTCTAATTCTCCAATTCTCATTTACCACTTACCAATTACCATCTTCATCAACCATCCCTCCCATATGAAAATCTTATCCGTATTTGGAACCCGCCCCGAAGCCATCAAAATGTCTCCCATCGTCCGCTTGCTCAAACAAACGGAGGGAGTCGAAGCGCGGGTGTGCGTCACCGCGCAACACAGGCAGATGCTCGACCAAGCGTTGGAATTGTTCAACATCAAACCCGATTATGATCTCGACCTGATGCGCGAAGGACAATCACTTGCCCAACTCAGCGCGGGGATCTTCACTCATCTCGACCCGGTGTTGGAAGAATTCAAACCCGATTGGATTCTGGCAGTCGGCGACACAACGACTGTCATAAACACCGCCTTGCTTGCTTTTTATCGGCAGATCAAATTCGGTCACGTGGAGGCGGGACTGAGGACTCACAACAAATGGCATCCCTTCCCCGAAGAGATCAACCGCCGCATTGCGACCGTGACTGCGGATGCGCATTTCGCGCCGACAGATTTGTCGAAGCAGAATTTGTTGCATGAAGGCATCGAGCCTGAAAAGATTTTTGTCACGGGTAATTCGGTCATTGACGCGTTGAAGTTTGTGGCTGACCAAAGAGAACCGCAAGAAATAACTGAATTGCTAGAGAGACTAGAGACTGGGAGACTAGAGACTGGAGATTTGGCGAGAAAGAGATTAATTCTGGTAACTGCCCATCGGAGGGAAAACTTTGGCGAGCCGATGGAAAATATATGCAATGCCTTGCGCGAACTCGCAAGCCGCGAAGATGTGGAAATTGTTTACCCTGTTCATTTGAACCCGAATGTGCAGGAACCCGTCAAACGAATTTTGAAAGGCGTAAAACGAATCACATTATTGCCGCCGCTGGATTATCTTCCGCTCGCGCATTTGATGAAACACGCCTCGTTGATCCTCACCGACTCGGGCGGGATTCAAGAGGAAGCGCCGACGTTTGGAATCCCCGTGCTGGTGATGCGCGAGACGACCGAACGCCCGGAGGGAGTCGAGGCGGGGGTGTTAAAACTCACAGGCGCCGACACAGCCCGAATTGTGGAAGAGGCGACGCGTCTACTGGATGATCCCTCGGCGTATGCAAAGATGGCTAGGGCGGTGAATCCATACGGCGACGGTCGCGCGGCGGAACGAATCGTTGATGCGCTGTTGAAGGCGTAATATAATGCCCGCATGAGAGCGACTGGCACGTTTGCCATCTGGTGCGCGGTTCTTGCGTTTACATTCGCCTCGTGCAATGTCCAAAACCCGCCGCATGGAAATTATTTTAGCGAGACCGGGCATTTTGTAGAGGGAGAATTCCTGCGTTTTTATAACAACGCGCCAAACCCCGAACTCGTCTATGGATATCCGATCACGAGCCAGTTCACTTCCCGCGACGGGAAGACCGCGCAATATTTCCAGCGCGCCCGCTTCGAACTCGTCACCGACGCCCAGGGGAACGAAGCCGTTCGATTGACGCCCATCGGCGCGGCTCTTCACCAACCCATCGCACAACTTGAACCTCAAAACCCAGCGGCATGTGAATCGATCTCAGGCTATCAAGTATGTTATGACTTTCTCGAGTTTTACAGAACCAACGGCGGCGCGGCGCAATTCGGAAACCCGGTCTCGAACGCCGAGGAACAATCCGCCATTTATATTCAATATTTTGAGAACGCGCGCTTCGAATGGCGCGCGCAGGGAACGCCCTCCCGCGTTGAGATTTCTCAACTCGGTCAAAGTTATTTTGATCGCCTCGGCGAAGACCGCTCGCAGCTCATCCCCCCGCAACCGCTCGACGCGTCCATCGCCCCGGTGATCTCGCTCGATGTTCGCGCATTCATCGCGCGCCCCATCACGCGCTCCAGCGGCGAGCAAACTGTTGCCGTGTTCGCGCGCGACCAGAACGCCAGAGGGATCTCGGGGGCAAAGGTAAATTTTTCGGTACAACTTCCCGATGGCAACACGCAGACATTCTCCGCGCTGACAGACTCGAACGGCATAGCGCGAATTTCATTCGGCTTTATAAACCAACCGCCAGGCGAACTGGTTTCCATCGATATCCGCGTGGAAGCCGGGGGAAAAACAAGCCAGACAAGAATCTCGTTCCGAATTTGGTATTAAAGTTCGCCGAGCGCAAAAACAGGACCGTCTTTGCAAGCCATCTTCCAGCCAGACTTTGTGACGACGGCGCACACGCCGCACTCCGCGATTCCGCCACAGGGTACCGGCGTCTGGATGAAGACCTCCGCTTCTTTCCACGCGGATGCCTGATTCAGTTTCCCCAGCCGTTCCCTCAGCCCCGGCACAGCCTCGCGCGGCGCATCGAACGCGGCATAATCAGCCCATTCCATAATTTCATTCAACGCGGACAACGGTTGCGCTTCCACTTCATCGGATAAATTTTCCACCAGCGAATCGCTGACGAAGACAACCGCCGCGCCCTGGCTCAACGCGGGGCGAATCAATCCACGCAGGCGCGAGGGCAGAACCTCAGAAGCGACCAGGGCGATTTTTCTTGCGGAAGCGGGCAATTTGAATCCATTCCCCAGCGGACCGCGCAAAGAGATTTCGAGGCCCGGCATCCAATGGTCAGGGATGGGCAGGGCGATAAAACCGCCCGGCGCCGAATCCGTAACAGAGAGTGAAACAGGCAGAGGCGCGCGCGAATCGTCGCTGGCGAGGGCGTATTGCCCCGGCGCGGGAATCAGTTCCGCCGGGCAAGAGATGCGCGCGGCGCGTCTCCCATCCTGCAAAATCAATTCGGTCACGCGTCCAATTCCCATATGCATAGCGCCATCGTATCATGGCGGTATAATTATTTCAAATTAACTTGGAGGAACAATGAATATTGTCGATGTAATTCGAACGCTGGCTGGTTTTGCATGGCTGGCGGCAATCGGGCTGGGTATTTTGGCGGCAGTCCGCGCCAGCCGTCATCAGACTGCGAAGGGGTCAAGCTCGAGCGCGTTGATTCTCATTATCGTTGCCACGCTTCTCACCGTGCTTGGCTCGGGGTTGGTCTATGTCGAATCGAACGAGCGCGGTGTTGTAAAAACAGTGCGCGCGGGGGGCGTTCGCCCGGTGGCTTTGGAACCCGGGTTGCATTGGATTCTGCCCATCGTCGAACAGGTGGTCAATTATTCCATCTCGAATCAAACCTACACGATGTCGTTCCTGCCGGAACAGGGTCCAGATTCGGCTGAGGACTCGATCCGCGCCCGCACCAAGGATGGTCAGGAAGTGATCATCGATGGAACGGTGATCTATCGCATCGACCCAGCCAAAGTGGTGCAACTCCACATCTCCTGGCAGGAAAACTACGAAGCGGGAATCGTGCGCCCGGAAACGCGCGGCGCGATCCGCGATGCTGTGGCGCAATACGGCGTTGAAGAGGTCGTTTCGACCAAGCGCGAGGAGATGGTTCAGATCATCACTGACGAGTTGGCGCAAAGTCTATCAGACAACAACCTTGAACTGCTCGATTTCATCCTGCGCGACATCCACTTTAGCGAAGAGTACGCCGCGGCGGTGGAGCAAAAACAAATTGCCGAACAACAGGCGTTGCAAGCCAAGTTGGTGGTGGAGCAGAAAAAGCAGGAAGCCGAACAAGCCCGCCAGGAAGCGCAAGGCTTGGCAGATGCGGCAGTCATCGCCGCCAGGGGTGAAGCCGAAGCGATTTTGATCCAGGCGCAAGCAGAAGCGGAGGCGAACCGCCTGCTTGCCGAATCGCTGACCCCGGCGCTCTTGCAATATCAATATATTTTGAAGCTTTCGCCCGGCGTGCAGACGATCTTCATCCCTAGCGACAACCAATTCATCTTGCCGTTGCCCGACACGAGCAACCCTCAGATAACGCCTTAACGATACATTCACACCCGCGTTGATTCAGGGAAGTGGAAAGTGAAAACCACTTTCCGCTTCCCTGTTAGTTTTCAGGAGACGCATGCCCATTCCCCACTCTGGACGCGAAATCCGCTTGACCACGCTTTCGACGTGCGCGGGTTGAGCGTCTAAATTAAGCGCCGACGCGCTGACGCAGGTACTGCGTCCTGTGAAAGACATCTTCGATGCCGCCTCTTATCCGGACCTGTTGGTTGGTCTGCGCGAACCGGATGACGCGGCTGTCTGGCGTTTGGAGGAGGACCGCGCGCTCGTGGTCACGACCGATTTTTTCACGCCAGTGGTGGATGACGCCTACGAGTACGGCGCGATTGCCGCGGCAAACAGCATGTCGGATGTGTACGCGATGGGCGGACAGCCATTCCTTGCGTTGAACGTCGCCGCGTTGCCGGATAATTTGCCCAACGAAATTTCCAGCGAGATCATGCGCGGCGGCGCGGAAAAAGCGCGCGAGGCGGGAGTTGTGATCGCAGGCGGGCATACGGTCAAAGATAAAGAACCGAAATTCGGACTCGTTGTCATCGGTTTTGTTGACCCGCGCAAGATGTTGAGCAAAGGCGGGTTGAAAGTTGGCGACGCGCTTGTGCTGACGAAGCCGCTGGGTTTCGGGGTGACCACCACCGCGCTCAAACGCGAACAGGTAGACGAGAACGATTTGCTTGAAGCCGTCAATTGGATGAAACGGTTGAATAGAGAGGCGAGTCAACTGGCTGTGGAAGTTGGTCTGCGCGGCGGGACAGATATCACTGGCTACAGTGTATTGGGTCACGGGTTGGAGATGGCGAACGCTTCAAATGTTTCGTTGCGTTTGGAGTTTGCAAAGATTCCGTTTATTTCATGCGCGCGAAAATATGCCGGGAAGGGATGCTTCGCGGGCGGCGCGTTCGATAACAAATTGCATTTTGAATCGCAGGTGATGTTTGCCGACTCCATTGACGACGAGAATCAGATGCTGTTGTTCGATCCACAAACCAGCGGCGGATTGTTGCTCGGCGTTCCGCAAGAAAAGCTAGACGCGTTCATCGCGCGCGGAGAGGAACTGAGACAACCTGTCTGGGTGATCGGGCGCGTCGAAGCAGGAGCAGGTATCAGGGTGGAGTGAAGCGTCTTATCCATAGTACAATACAGGGAGCGCTGGAAAGTAACTCGGAATCATGTCAGACGTCCCCATAGATAGTTCATCAACCAAATCTGCCCCACCAAGCCGTTGGCTTTTGCCGGCGGGTATTTTCCCATATAGAAACAAACAGGTTCAATGAATATTACAACAGATGTGCTGCTTATCATTTTTCTGATTATCCTTAATGCAATTTTTGTCCTGTCGGAGATGTCTGTAGCGTCGTCACGCAAGGCTCGTTTACAACAAAGAATAAACGATGGGGATAAAGGCGCAAAGACCGCTCTTGATTTGATCCAAAACCCGAACCTGTTTCTCGCGACCGTGCAAATTGGGATTACGTTAGGAGGGGTATTCGTCGGCGCCGTGGGAGGCGCAACACTGGCAGAACCGCTTGCCGCGGCGCTGACACGCATCCCACAACTGACTGATGTCGCCGAATCGCTTGCGCTGGGAATGGTCGTGGTGACCATCACCTTCTTTTCGATCATTCTCGGTGAACTTGTGCCAAAGCGAATTGCCCTGCAAAGCCCCGAGCGGATCGCCTCCGCGCTTGCCGGGCCGATGATGTTAATTTCGAAACTATTCGCGCCATTCGTCTGGCTACTTGGTCGTATTACTGATTTTGTTCTTAAAGTGTTAGGCGTCAAACCTGGGAACGAACCGCCGGTAACAGAAGAAGAAATACAATTGCTTATTGATCAAGGCACACAAGCAGGAGTCTTTGAAGAAGCCGAGCACGATATGGTAGAGGGCGTATTTAGTCTCGGCGACCAACGCGTATACTCTTTGATGACCCCGCGCACAGACGTGGTCTATCTTGATATTAACGACAGTATTGAAGAAATCCGCCAAAAAATCAGCGCGAGCGAGTTTTCCCGTTTTCCTGTACGGCAAGGGACGCTCGATATGATCTTAGGAATTGTCAAGGCGCGCGACCTGCTTGTGAGAAGTTTGGGCAAGGAGGAAATCAAATTGAAAGATCTGCTCAAACCCGCATTCTTCATCCCTGAAACGATGTTCGCCTCGCGCGCGCTCGAGATCTTCAAAGAAAAAGGAACGCAACTATTGCTCGTGATTGATGAGTTTGGCGGCTTGCAAGGGCTGATCACCATCAACGATATTCTCGAAGAGATCGTCGGGCAGATGGAACACGAAGAGCCGCAAGCCACACAGCGGCAGGATGGATCGTGGCTGTTGGACGGCATGTTGGAAGTGGACGAATTCAAGGAAATCTTCAAATTACACGTCCTTCCCCACGAGGATGAGTACGAAACCCTGAGCGGGTTCGTGATGGTGTCGCTGGGGCGCGTTCCCCAAGCCACAGACCATTTCGAGTGGCACAGCCTGCGCTTCGAGGTGATCGATATGGACGGGCGCCGCGTGGATAAGGTGCTGGTCACTTCGCTTCCGCCACGATCCGCTGGGCAAGAGCCGGCGAAAATCAATTAGAATCATTCCATTGCCATGCATTTAACCAAATCGAAAAACTATTCGCGATTATTCATCATCGCGGCGTTATTTTTGCTATCTGGCGCCGCCGGCTTGATCTATCAGATCGTCTGGCACCGGTTACTCGAAATCTATTTCGGGGTAACCATGACGGCGATCACGCTGATCGTTGCCGCATACATGGCGGGGTTGGGGCTTGGGTCGCTTTTGGGCGGGCGCATCGCGCATCGGCTTCAACGAGTCGTCTTGATCTATGGAATTGTTGAGATCGGAATCGCCGTCTTCGGGTATTTCAGTCCCGAACTGATCCACTGGATCGGTCAGCGCACGGCGGGAAGCCCATATCCGTTAGTGTTTCTATTAAGTTTCGCGCTTCTGCTTATCCCCACGGCTTTGATGGGCATGACACTGCCCCTGCTCACTCAATCCTTTGTGAACCGCGTAGAAATCTCCGGTCAGGTGATCGGTTTACTCTACGGGATCAATACGCTCGGAGCCGGGCTGGGAGCGTTGGCGGCTGGGTATTTTCTGGTCGGGTGGCTGGGCTTCGACGGAACAACACAAGTGGCAGTTGCGCTCAATATCCTCGTCGGCATTGGAGCCGTGGTTTTGTTCGAAAACAAAGGACATGTTGTTCGCGCGGAACGTATTGACACCAGTTCCGAAACCGCGTCATCCATCCCATACAATACGATTCTCATTGCCGCGTTTTTGGTCGGTTTCATCAACCTGGGATTTGAAATGTTATGGTTTCGCGTCCTCGGGGTAATCAACAAAGGGACAGCCTATGGCTTCCCAAGCGTGTTATTCGTCTTCCTCGCGGGCTTGGCAATCGGGGGCTTCTTCTGGGGACGAAAAGCAGACCAAAGCAAAGACAGAGTGGCGCTGTTTTGGAAATTACAACTCGGAAGCGGAATTGTCATCATGCTTTCCTGGCTGCTCTTTTGGGCGGCATTGCATTACCCTCCGCTCCACGATCGGATCAAGGAATCGTTCATCAACCCCCAGCAACCCATCCTCCCTTTCGTGAAAACAGAAAATGGATTTGTGTTCTCGCGTCGGGTGATGATCGCAAACCTGTTTGAGTATTTTGCCCCGATCCTCGCGCTCGTCCTTCCCGCCAGCCTGATGATGGGAGGCGGATTACCGCTTCTCGATCGAATCGCAATCACCAGCGCGAGCGTTTCCGGAAAGCGCGTGGGGGATGTTCACCTAGCCAACATCTTTGGTTCCGTGATGGGTTCGCTGGCAATCAGTTTTGTGTTTCTTTCCACCCTGGGCACCGAATTGACATTCAAAGTATTGGTGTTGCTCAGCCTCGCTTTTACCAGCCTCATTTGGAGCGCCAGGAAAAACCTGGGGCGGCAATTCTACTCCCTCCCCACGCTCCTGATTGCCCTGCTCCTTATCGCGCCGCGGCAGGGAGCCTTTTATGAAAAGTTATATTACGTTGCGACCGACCTCCCTGCTCTGGTTCACGAAACTCGCGAAAGCGTGCTCGCCCTGGGATATAAAGAAACACCCTCCGCCCCATCCACGCTATGGATCGGGGGGATTCAAAATAGCTATTTTCCAACGTACGGCGATTATGAGCGTTCCGCCTTCACGTGCGCCGGCGCGAGTCGTCCGCGGAGGATTCTGATCATCGGCCTGGGCGGCTCGAACACCGCCTATTTCTTGACGCGCATGCCCGGCGTGGAAGAAATCACGATTGTAGAACTGATGGAAGACCTCGGCGCGCTATTGAATACCTACGCGCCGGTCGCGCAAAGCACGTTTGCAGACCCACGCGTTCAATATGTTGCGGATGACGGCAGGCGTTATTTGTACGCCAACCCCAATGAAAAATACGATATGATTTTTATCGATCCGCTCTATAGCTTCACGGCTGGGCACAATAATCTCTATTCGCGCGAAGCGATGGAGTTGTATCGATCTCACCTCGCCGACGGTGGTATATTCTGCGGTTGGATGAACGAACGACACACGATTCCCGCGACCGCCGCGAGTGTTTTCCCTTATCTCGAGCAATTCCGCGATTGGGTTGTGGCTGGCAATCACCCCATTGAATTCGACCGGGAATATATGACCGCGGGATATACTTCTTACACCGAATCAAACGCGGGGATTTTTGCCGACGCTGCGCGCGAGTCTCTCAAGCCTGACGTTATTTTTTTAGAGTACATTGGCGATCGCGCTTGCATCCTCGAAAAAGATAAAGAGACGCCGCTTTTGACAGACACCCATCCGCGCCTCGAATATTATTACTTTTTTCCTCCCTCGAAACGCCCGATCCGTTGCGACTAGCGGATTCCATTCAGACACCATGCCCAACATACTTCGCGCGGTAATCTTCGACCTTGGCGGAACGCTCATGTTCGAGCGCGAAGCCACGCGCCCCATCGGCGCCCAGGGGGATGAGGCGTTGACTCGTTACCTGCGCGACCAAGGTCTGGAGTTAAACCTGTCTACCTTCCCGCTGGAGTTTCGCAAAAGGCTGGATACATACTTCAACCAGCGGGAAAAAGACCTGTACGAGACCACCTACTCATTCGTCCTGCGCGATATCCTCAGCTCCAAAGGATATGACGATGTGTCGGACGATCTCATCCGCAGCGCGTTGGACCGCCTGTTCGCAGTCACGCAGACCAATTGGGTATTGGAGAGCGACGCCCTTTCCACCTTGAAAAAAATAGAAGCAGACGGCTATCGCATGGGTCTGATCTCGAACGCCGGCGACGATAAGGATGTGCAACAGATGGTTCAAAAATTCCGCATTTCGCGTTTCTTCGATTTTGTGCTGACCTCCGCCGCGTGCAGTTATCGCAAGCCGCATCCGCGCATCTTCGAGATGGCGCTTTCGAATTGGTACTTCCTGCCCTCAGAGGCTGTGATGGTGGGGGATAACCTGACCGCCGATGTGAAGGGGGCAAAAGCCGCAGGGTTGTTCGGGGTATGGCTCACGAGGCGGGCAAACTCTCACCCGGAAGAGCAGGCTGACGTCACGCCAGACGCGACGATCTCCACGCTGGCAGAGTTGCCATCCATTCTCGATCGCCTTCAGGTTCAATAATCCATGACGCGGAACAAATCTGCGCTTGCTTATGCCGCGCTCGGCGCGGGTATCTTGGCGTTAAGTTTATCCGCAATGTTCGTGCGCTGGGCAGACGCGCCGGGACCGGTCACCGCGTTCTATCGGATCTTCTTTTCCATTTTTCTGTTGTTGCCATTCTTCATCCCGCGAATACGAAATAACCCATCTGTTGCAACACGTTCGATCGCGTTTCCGCTTCTGGCGGGCGTCTTCACCGCGTGCGACCTCGCGCTGTGGACTTCTTCGCTTTCATACACCACCGCTTCGAACGCGACGCTGTTAGGCAACACTGCCCCATTATGGGTCGCGCTGGGAACCTGGCTGATCTTCAAACAAAAATTGAGCCGCGAATTTTGGCGCGGGTTAGGATTAACGTTAGCGGGCGCGGCGGTAATCATGGGCACCGATTTTATCTTGCATCCGCGTTTCGGATTGGGCGACGTAATGGCAACCTTTACCGGCGTGTTTTACGGCGGATACTTTCTTTTCACCGAAAAAAGCCGCGCGCGTTTTGATTCAGTCGTTCACATCTGGCTTGTTGGGTTGGGAGCAAGCGCCTCGCTCCTAATCATCAATCTCGCCCTGCAATATCCGCTCGTTGGCTTCGATTCGCGCACGTGGCTTGTATTTCTCGCGTCCGCCATCGTTTCACAACTGATCGGCTACATGGCACTGGCTTACGCCCTCGGGCATTTACCCGCCTCCATCGTTTCGCCGACGATGATCCTACAGCCTGTGGTCACAACGCTTCTCGCCATTCCATTGCTTGGCGAGTTACCCACGATCTGGCAAGGCATTGGCGGAACCGTCGCGCTGGCGGGCATTTTCCTAGTCCACCGTTCGCATCAACAGGGCATGCCGGAAACACCGAACGCTTGATTCGCAAGTTCCCCCTTTTCAACTGTCACGGCAGGGATATAATCGAGCCACAATCCACCAAGCCAGAGGAGAATCGCATGGAAACGAAGTCCTTCACCGAAAATGGTCGAGTCCCGGTTACTGTAATTCACGTGGATGGAAACATTGATTCCGGAACCTACGAGCAGTTTCTGGCGCACGCAAACGAATTGATGAAAAACGGAGCGCGTCACATTCTTGTTGATCTCTCTCACGTAAAGTTCGTTAGCAGCGCCGGCTTGCGCGCGCTCCACGATGTGTTCACCCAACTCCGCGCGCTCGACCCAGGCGCATCGCCAAACGACGTGGAGGTGAAAAAAGGAATCAGCGCGGGATTGTATAAATCACCGCATCTAAAACTTCTCAATCTATCGCCGGAGGCGCGCATGGCGTTCGAAATGGCTGGATTCGACATGTTCATCGGAACATTTACAGACAAAGCCGCCGCAATCGCTTCTTTCTGACGGGACAACTGATTCGCCTCCCACGCGCAGACCTCACAGGTCTTAAAGACCTGTGAGGTCTTTTTCTCCCTTATAATCCCTCTCATGCCCGATCTCTTCGACCACGCCATGCAGGAACGGATGAAAAGCGAAGCGCCTCTCGCCGCGCGGATGCGTCCGCGCACGTTGGAGGAATACATCGGGCAGGAGCACATCGTCGGCGAAGGCAAACTCCTGCGCCGCGCCATCCAATCGGATCGCATGTTCTCCTCCATCATCTTGTGGGGACCGCCAGGGACAGGCAAGACCACTCTCGCGCAAGTTATTGCCAACACAACGAAGAGTCGTTTCGTCACAATCTCCGCCATTCTCGCGGGCAAAGCAGACTTGCGCGTCATCATTGACGAAGCCATGGAACGCCGACGCCTGCACAACGAGCGGACGATCCTCTTCGTGGACGAAGTCCACCGCTGGAACAAGGCTCAACAAGACGCGCTCCTCCCCCACGTGGAGGCGGGAGTCGTCACCCTCATCGGCGCGACGACAGAGAATCCGTATTTTGAAGTTATCAAGGCTTTGATCTCGCGCTCGCGTGTTTTTCAACTACGAAATCTAAATCAAGAAGAGACAGGCATCCTCATTGACCGCGCACTCGCAGACAACGACCGCGGCTACGGAAACAAAAGCGTTAAATTAGATTCGGAAGCGCGCAATCACCTTGTCGAAACCGCCAGCGGCGACGCGCGCAACGCGCTGAACGCGATTGAACTTGCAGTCGAGTCCACGCAACCAAATAAGGATGGGGTCATTCACATCACACTGGATGTCGCGCAAGAGTCCATTCAACGGCGCGCGGTTCTCTACGACAAAGACGGCGACGCGCATTACGACACGATCTCCGCTTTCATCAAGTCCGTGCGCGGAAGCGACCCTGACGCGGCATTGTATTGGCTCGCCAAAATGATCTACGCAGGCGAAGACCCCCGCTTCATCATTCGCCGCTTGATCATTCTCGCAGGTGAAGACATCGGCTTGGCGGACCCAATGGGACTTGTTGTTGTATCCTCCGCCGCCCAAGCGTTTGACTTCATCGGCTTACCCGAAGGCATCTACCCCATCGTCGAAGCGACGTTGTACCTTGCCACCGCGCCCAAATCCAACAGCGCGGGCGCGTATTTCTCGGCGATGAAGAAGATCGAGGACGAGGGACAAGTCTCCGTACCGCGCCACCTCATGGACGGGAATCGCGATGCCGCTGCATTAGGACACGGCAAAGATTATGTGTATCCGCACGAGCATGAGGGTCACTTCACGCCGCAACAATATTTGCCGAAGAGATTGTTGGGAACGTATTTCTACTCACCCTCTGCAGAGGGCTACGAAGCGCAAGTGACCGCGAGACTCGAATTGTGGCGGGATGCACAGAGAAAAGCATTGGGAATTACAAAGATGGAAAACATCCCCGCGATGAGCGAGGAACAGATCGTCGAAATGAAAAGGAAGATACGTTAGTTTCAAGTTGCAGGTCGAAGGTCACAAGTCATATCCGCCTTCAAAACCAAACCTTCAACGTTCAACCTTCAAACATGCCAACCTTATTACTCATCCGTCACGGCGAAAACGATTACACCAAATCACACAAGATGGCAGGACGACTGCCGGGGGTGCATCTCAACGAGAAGGGACAGAAACAGGCTCAGGCGTTGGGGGATGCGTTGAAAGGTGTCCCGCTCAAAGCCGTGTATGCGAGTCCACTGGAGAGGGCGATGGAAACCGCGAAGCCGATTGCCGAGTCGCATAAGTTGAAGATCATTCAACAGCCTGAGTTGATGGATACTGACATCGGCAAATGGCAGGGACGATCTTGGCGAGTGTTAGGGTTGATGAAAGTCTGGAAGATCGTGCAGAACGCGCCATCCAGATTCAGATTTCCCGATGGCGAATCGTTTATTGAAACGCAGACTCGTTGTGCGGACGCGCTGGAAAAAATCATCCAGAAACACAACAAGCCGAAAGATATTGTCGCGGTTGTCTTTCATGCCGACCCGATCCGCTTGTCGGTGGCGCATTTTCTGGGGATGCCGCTCGATCATTTCCAACGGCTGAGTTGCGATACAGGTTCGGTAACAGTGATTCATGCGGGCGAATCGCGGGCAACGCTCGTCAAAATGAATCAGCGCCCGCCGTTTGATTTTCTTCCCAAAGAAAAGAAGAAATAATGGCAAAACTCAAACTCGACTTGCACGACATCTATAACCGCGGTCAGCAAATTGACGCGGAACTGAACCGCATCGTGGAAGATGCAATCGAGAAGAAAATTGCGCTCGTTGAAATCATTCCAGGCAAAGGCAGCGGGCAGTTGAAGAAAAAAGTCCTGCGCTTTCTCAATCAAAATCACATCAAGAAGTTGTATCATCGCGTAGAGAAAGATGATAAGAATTTCGGGCGGATATTTATTCATTTCAAGTTTTAAGCGCGGGGCTGAACACATGCGGGGACATTTCCGTATTTGTGTCCATGATAAAATCAACGAAACATGGCGAAGAAAAAAATCGCGCGGTACGAAATTCAATCGGAGATCGGGCGCGGGGGCATGGCGGCTGTGTATTTGGCGCACGACCCAAATTTCCGACGCAATGTTGCCGTCAAGTTAGTAGCTGGCAATCTCGAACACAATACCGATTTCAGGGAACGCTTCGAACGCGAAGCGCGGCTGATCGCGCGCATCGAACATCCCGCCATCGTGCCAGTGTATGATTTTGGCGAACACAACGGTCAACTCTATTTGGTGATGCGCTACATGCAAGGCGGAACGCTTGCCGACAAAATCAAAAAAGAAATATTCACACTTCGAGATTCAATTCAACTTATTTCACAAATCGCGCCTGCGCTGGATGCGGTTCATTCGCAGGGCATCGTTCACCGCGACCTCAAGCCTGGCAACATCTTGTTTGATAATTTTGGCAACCCAGCAATTTCCGATTTCGGCATCGCCCATTTTTCAACAGCCACATCCGATCTCACGGGTAGCGCGATCATCGGCACGCCGTCGTACATGAGTCCCGAACAGGTGCGCGCCGATGCGGAACTCGACGGGCGCAGCGACATCTACGCGTTGGGCGTGATTCTGTTCGAGATGCTCACGGGTCACGGTCCCTTCCGCGCCAACACGCCGATGAGCGTTGCGTTGAAACATCTCACCGATGCGCTCCCTTCGATTCGAACTTTCCGCCCCGATCTTCCAACCGAATTGGAATCAATTCTGAGCAAGGCGTTGGCGAAGAATCGAGATGAACGTTTCGCCAGCGCGTCGGAATTGGCGCGCGAGTTACAAACGATTCCCGAATCGCTTCAAGGCGCGAGCAAGCCCATCCTTGTAAAAAAATCTTCGGGCAATGACATTGCCACCGAGGTAGATGCTGGGGACGCGTCCGCGGTTGGGGAAACTGGATCAGCCTCCCGCGTCGAATCGGACCGTGCGGCTGAGTCGCCCAAATCGAATTTGGGCAATCCCCCCAGTCAGTCCCCCACATCCAAAATATCGTCACGTGGAAAATTTCAAATCGCATCTGCGGCAGGATTGATAATTTTTCTTTTTATCGCGTGCGGAGCGATTATTTTGTACGGAGCATGGGCGGGATTTTTCAGAGGGCAAAACGCAACTCCGACAAACACAACAACCGTTTCACAACCCACCGTTTTATTCGCCGATGATTTCTCCGACCCCAACAGCGGCTGGCCCACGATTGAAAACGCGCAAGCAAAATATAGTTACCAACCCGATGGGTATCACATTTTGGTGTATGTGGTCAATTCGGCGCCGTGGGCAAAAACGGGCAGACAGGACAACAACGCAAGCATTTATGTAGACGCCGCGCCCATCAGCAATTCAAACGGGTTTTACGGATTGCTTTGCCGAATTCAAGATAACCAAAATTTTTATTATTTTATCGTTCAGAACAATGGCGTGTTCGCAATCGGCAAATCCAATGATGGAGCTCTTCAACCATTGGCAGAATGGACTGCAAGCAGCGCCATTCATCAGGGCAATCAAACCAACCGCCTTCGCGCGGACTGTTTTGGAAGCACGCTGCGATTTTATGCGAACGATATTTTACTCGGCACAGTAAGCGACGCGGATTTCGCCACTGGCTATAGCGGAATCATCGCCAATGCTTTGGATACGCAAGGCTTTGAAGTGGTGTTCAATAATTTTCAAATTACGGAGCCGAATCAATAATTCACCATAGCAAAAACGTCCCGCAGGTTTTCTCGTAAGGCACAGTTTACTCAATCAAACCTGCGGGACGGTTCGCAGCACAAGGAATGAATCATGGCAGAATACGGAAAATTAATTCTCAGCAAGCCAGATGGGGCGCTTCAAGAATTTATTCTCAACAAGCCGCTCGTCACGCTTGGGCGCGCGACTACGAACGATATCGTCCTTGCCGAAGGACGCGTTTCGCGCAACCACGCGCAAATCAATTTCTCCGATGAAGGCGTCACCCTCACCGACTTGAATTCGGCAAACGGAGTCTCGGTAAACGGTGAAAGAGTCAAGGAAGCGAAAATCCAGGCGGGCGACTCGTTTGAAATCAGCGGAATTACATTGCAGTATCTGCCCCTCACCGAGGACGTCCGCGAAGAAGCGACGATGATCAATTCGGAGAGCGAATTCGAGCAGACCCTGCATCAAATGACCGTGCCGATTTCGTTGAACGAAACCTCCCTGCCGCGGCTGGTCATCCACGCTCCCGATCGAACATGGGAATTACCCCTCTTTGACGATTCGTACTCCATCGGGCGCACCGAAGGGAACGATCTCGTTCTCGATTACCAGAAAATTTCAAGAACCCACGCCAGCATCGAACGCAAGGGACGCGACTTCATCCTGCGCGATCTCAATAGCACGAACGGAACGCGCGTGGACGGGGATCGAATCGAACAACATCGTTTGCAGAACGGCGACACGTTCGAGATCGGTCCGACCCAGATCGTTTTCAAAAGCGGATTCACCGCCGAGGAGATGACCGTCGCAGAAGGACTCAACCTGCGCGGACGTTCAGGCTTAAGTCCCGTAATTTTTGTCCCTGGGACAATGGGTTCGCAGTTATGGCTGGGAAGCGAGCAAGTGTGGCCCAATGTCAGCTACTTGTTGAAGCATCCCGAAGTGTTTCGATACACCGAAGGCGATAACCGCTTGCAACCCAAAGGCATCTTGAACGAAATGGTTATCGTGCCGAACTTGGTTTCCATTGATCAATACAACCTGCTAGGCAATTATCTCGTGGAAGAGTTGGGATACGAGCGCGAAAATAATTTCATCGAGTTCGCGTATGACTGGCGGCAGGATGTCCGCCAGTCTGCGCGCGACCTTGCGAAATTTATTGACGGCTGGAATGTGCAGGCACCGATCACAATCATCGCGCACAGTCTCGGCACCTTGGTGAGTCGTTATTACGTGGAAATGCTCGGAGGGAAAAAGAAGATCGGGCGGCTGATGCTCATCGGCGGACCTCATCAAGGCGTGCCGAAGATCGCCGCCAACTTGTTGACAGGTGTGGATTTGTTGCCGTTCGGTTTGATGGGCAAAAAATTAACCGAGATCATCGAGACGTTTCCCACCTGTT
>CASGHD010000162.1 GCA_949319575.1 uncultured Anaerolineales bacterium
TGCAATTGAAGCAAGAACCAGTGGATATCGGATTGTTGATTCGTGAGGTCGTTTCCGCGTTTGAGTCGCAGGCGAAAGAAAAGAATATCCGTGTTGAGTTACAGTTGGGTAATGTGGATACGATTGAGATAGACCCATTGCGCATCCGCGAAGTGTTGTCGAATGTTGTTGCGAACGCGGTGCGCTACACTCCGCGCGGGGGGGAGATAAAAGTTGGGGTGACTGAATCAACTGTCCCTGAGAAGCGAAGCGTGACGGTCTTCGTCCAAGACAGCGGGGCGGGAATCCAGTCCGAGGATTTGAGTCGCATCTTCGATCGCTTCTATAAATCCAGCGACTCGGGCGGGATGGGGTTGGGGCTTTCGATTGCGAAATATTTGGTGGAGGCACACGGCGGGAAAATTTGGGCGGAATCCGAAACGGGGAAAGGAACGAGAGTGTCTTTATCATTACCGCTAAGCACGCCAAGAACGCAAAGATTCTAAAGGGTTTTTCTTAGCGCACTTTGCGGGCTTCGCGGTTCACAGGGAAAAGTCTGGTAAAATGGCGACTGCGATTTCAGCCCGCATGTGTCCTTTCGCACACCTCTCTATGCCTGCCTGAGACGCAAAACTTTTCAAGGAGAAAAAGCAAGATGGTTCGTTTACGTTTACGTCGTATTGGTTTGAAGGGTCAGCCCACGTATCGCGTCGTCGCCGCGGACAAAGAGTCCCCTCGTGATGGTCGCTTTTTGGAAATTCTGGGCTTTTATAATCCCCGCACGAAACCCGCAACAGTTCATTTAAATGAAGACCGCGTGTACCACTGGATGAAGAACGGCGCATTGCCGACCGAGTCGGTGGCGCAGGTGTTCAAATACTCTGGCACGTTGGACCGCTGGGAACGCTTCAAGAAGGGCGAGGCAGTTGAAACGCTCGTCAAAGAAGCGGGCGAGGCGGAAGCCAAACGCGTTGAGAGTAAGGGCAAGTAGGATTAGATATTGCGAGGAGATTGCTTCGTCGCAACGAACGCTCCTCGCAATGACATAACATTTACTATGAAAGAACTTATCGAATACATCGCCAAGTCGTTAGTGGATCATCCCGATGAAGTGCAAGTGACTCAATCGGGAGGCGGTTCGCGCGTGCGCATTGAGTTGAGCGTGTCGAAAGACGACATGGGGCGCGTCATCGGCAAAGGCGGCAAGGTCGCCAACTCCATCCGCGCGTTGTTGCGAGTGGCGGCGGAGCGCGAAGGCAAGCAAGCCACGCTCGATGTGGTCGAGCCAGAATAATGACACAAGAGAAAAACACAGGCTCGCCGAAAGGCGAGCCGCTTTATTTGAGCGTGGGTTTTTTACGGCGTCCGCATGGCTTGCAGGGTGAGATCATCATGGATTTGCATACCGACTTCCCTGAGCGTATGAAAAGCGGGCGAAAACTTTTTGTGGGCGATGAACACAAGCCCGTCACCCTGACCAACGTGCGCCCGCATCAATCGGGTCTGCTTGTAAAATTCAAAAACATCGAAACTCCCGACGACGCGGGGATGTTTCGCAATCAATGGGTGTTTATCAAAGCCAAAGATGCGCCGCCTTTGCCAGCGGGTACAATTTATCAACATGAACTGATCGGTTTCAACGTTGTGGATGAGCATGACAATCCGCTTGGCGAGTTGGTTGAGATCTTGGAAACAGGCGCAAACGATGTCTACGTGGTGCGAGACGATTCAGGCAGAGAGATTCTCCTCCCCGCGATTCCCTCGGTCATTCTGGACGTGGAGGCTGGTTCGCGGACGATGAGGGTTCATCTGTTGGACGGTTTGGTCACGGGGTAAAATGTTACAAGGTACGAGTTACAAGTTACGTGTATCTCGTAACCCGTAACTTGTAACTCGCATTATGTATAGTGCAACGAATAGCGAAAACTTATTTCACCATGGATGATAAGAGATTCTGGGTCGGCTTCAACTTGATCAAAGGCATCGGTGCAGTGCGGATGCAGGGATTGGTCGCGTACTTTGGCGATCTCGAGTCCGCGTGGGGAGCCGCGCCGAATGCGTTGGCGGAAGCAGGCTTGGGATCGAAAGTGATCGAGCGCGTTGTGCAGGCGCGTCAAAATGTTGACCTCGATAAAGTATGGGAGAAAATCGAGAAGCAGGGAATCAAAATTCTGACATGGCAGGATGAGGCGTATCCGCAACGCTTGAAAGAGATTGACCAGCCTCCGCCTGTGTTATATATTCGCGGCGAATATCTTCCCGATGATTTATTTGCTGTTGCCATCGTGGGAACGCGACGAGTGACTCCGTATGGACGACAGATCACCGAAGAGTTGTCCGCGTTTCTCGCGGCAAACGGCATGACAGTCATCAGCGGACTCGCGCGCGGCGTGGACGCGGTCGCGCATCAATCCACGTTGAAAGCGGGCGGACGAACGATTGGCGTGTTGGGTTCGGGCGTGGATAAAATTTATCCGCCTGAACATCGCGCGTTGGCAGAGCAAATGATGGAACGCGGCGCGATCATTAGCGATTATGCTCCAGGCACACCGCCCGACGCGTCGAACTTTCCGCCGCGCAATCGAATCATTTCTGGTTTGTCATTGGCTGTCGTGGTTGTTGAAGCGGGTGAGACGAGCGGCGCGTTGATCACCGCCGAGTTCGCCGCCGAGCAGGGACGCGAGGTCTTTGCAGTGCCTGGGAGTATCCTTGCGCCGCAAAGCAAAGGCACGAACAAGTTAATTCAAAACGGCGCGCTTCCGTTGTTGAGTGTGACCGATCTCATGCAAGCGTTGGACATCACGCGCGTGGGTGAACACAAAGCCGCGCGTAAGATCATGCCCGCTGACGCAATCGAAG
>CASGHD010000163.1 GCA_949319575.1 uncultured Anaerolineales bacterium
TTGCGTCGGCTCAAGGGCGGCAAAGAGGCGTCCGTATATCTGTGTCAGGCGTCCCCTGAGAATGAGGCGTCTCTTCTCGCGGCGAAGGTGTATCGTCCGCGCTCGTTGCGTAATCTGAAGAACGATTCAATTTATCGCACGGGTCGCATTGATCTCGCCGACGACGGCAAAAAACTTTTCAAAGAGGCGGATGTCAACGCGATCATCAAACGCACGGCGTATGGCGAAGAACTTCGTCACACATCGTGGATCGCGTACGAGTTCAACACGCTCGAGGCGCTTCACGCCGCGGGCGCGGATGTGCCGAAGCCTGTGAGCATGGAGAAGAACGCGATCCTGATGGAATACATTGGGGATGCTGGCCGCGCCGCGCCGACTCTCAACACGGTGACTCTCGGCCGCGACGAAGCGCGCGAAATCTTTGACCGCGTCATTCGCAACGTGGACCTGCTTCTAACCCTCGAGCGAATCCACGGCGACTTGTCCGCCTACAATATCCTCTACAGGGACGGCGGCATCACGCTGATAGATTTTCCGCAAGTGACGTTCCTCGAAATGAATCCGTCGGCATGGACGATCTTCCTGCGCGACGTGACGCGCGTCTGCCAGTACTTCCAATCGCAAGGCGTGAATTGCGACGCGCACAACCTCGCCGCCGACTTGTGGACATCGCATGGACACCAAGTTGTAAAAGAAGTTCATCCGCTCTATCTCGACGCGGAGAAAAAAGAAGATCGTCGTTTGTGGGAGAAACAAAAGTAGTTTATGTCGTTGCGAGGAGGGTTGAGGTGCGGTAGCACCGAAATCCCGACGAAGCAATCTCCTCGCAACAAACAATTGCCTGATAACAAGAGATTGCTTCGCCACTTCGTGGCTCGCAACGACATTTGTTATTTGAATTTTCCCCACAACCCATACCCCTCATTCCGCCTTTTCTCGCGCCGCTCATGCTGTGCATGGATCTGCTCCACGTGATCCGCTTTCTCCTCAATAGCGGCTTCGAGCCACAACTTACCTTTCTCTGCCGTCGCATGACTCCCTGCGCCATACGCGCCAGTCTTTGTATCATCGTCCCACGGGGGATTCGCAACCAGCGCGCCGCCCTCGATCCAATCCATGTAGTAATCGGGTGTTGAAACAAAATCTGTTTCATCTACGACGCGATCCATGTTGCAAAGGTCTGGGCGTAGATGAAGCATATATGATGTTTCGAGTTCGCCCGCGTGACCCATCCCGCCGATCTTCGACGTTCGATATTTTGGAATCACCTCCGAGCCGATTCTGCCCGACGTGTGAAGGAAGGCTGTCGCGCAGAAGATTCGACGATGCCGTTCGCCCGCGTATTTCACGATGTTAACTAGAAACGATGTATTGCCGCCATGTCCGCTCATTAAGTAGAAGCGATCAAATCCACGCGAGACCAGTAGATCAATCGCTGCCACCCAGAAATCTTCAAACGCGCGTCCGCCCGCGTTCATTGTCGCCGCGAAGGATGAACGATGCGTGCTGACTCCGTATGGCATGACAGGCATCGTCCAACAGCGCGTAGGCAATTTAGATGCAGTGCCTTTTGCGATTGAATCAATAATGATCGTGTCAACCGAGAGGGGCAGATGGAATCCATGTTGCTCGGTGTGACCGATGGGAATCAGAATCACTTTGCCGCGTTCGGAATCGGGTGGCAAGAAAGTTTGCGCGGCGTTGTGAGTAGGGGAGGGGAGGCGAAGGACAAGGGATGAATGATGAAGGATGAATGTAGATTGGGGATCAATCCCCGAAGGCGCGAGACAATACACGCGTGAGAATCCGTCATCGTGTAAACTGTCGAGCAGGTTGAAAACATAGTGAGCGAAAATTTTGTCGGGGAGTTCGAGTCCACTGCCGCGCCAACCGAACGGGAACGGCGGCAGAAGTCCGACGCGGGGCGAATCGCTTAGTTGACTGGCGAGCAATCCTAAATCGTGGCCTGAACCGAGAGGCAGAACGAGCGGAGTGTCACGCGGCAATTCAGCGACTTTATCCCAACTCAGGTTGTCGTATTGAAAGAAGGAAGTCATATTTTTAGTCTCCTTATAATTTGCGTGTAGCCAATTGTCTTCTCGTTACCATTTCAACAAAAGATAAAACCAAAAAGCAGTAACTACTCAGCTCAGTCGTTGCGAGGAGGACTCTTGCTCGCCTGCCCCGATGTTTTTTCAGGGTCCCGACGAAGCAATCTCTTGTCATTGGGAGACTGCTTCGGCAAAACCAAGAACGCCTCACAGCGACATGATCTGCATATGAACATTGTCTTTTCTCAGCGCTCACATCACGATTTCAAATAGTCATTTTGTCTAGCCGATTATCTTTCCTCAATCTGGAATATACAGTAGAATAATTCTCAATGCACTCGACTGAGAATTCGGTACGCGCGCTTCGCCAAGTATAACAATGGTTCGCACTGCATCGCGGCTCTGGCGGCTTGCGATGCAGTTCTCATTTTAATCTCGAGGAGTGAATGATGAAAACCAGATATAACTTGTTTGTTGTCGTGACCCTGCTGGCGTTGATCTTGTCTGCGTGCGGAGGGGGAGCGCCTGCAACACAAATTGCTACTGATGCGCCTTCCGCTGGCGGTGAAAATGCAGTGTTGAAAATTGGTTGGCTCGGCGAACCTGACACGCTCAACCCTGCCTATGCTTTTCTCACCGAAGCGTACTCCATATTTGACCTGGTCTATTCGCCGCTGGTCACGGAAGATTCTTCGGGGGAGTATGTCGGCGCGCTGGCGAAGGAATGGAGCACAGCGGAAGACGGGCTTACATGGACATTCACACTAAAAGATGGTTTGAAGTGGCATAACGGCGAAGCCCTCACTGCCGATCAAGTCGCGTGGGCGATCAACGCGATCATGTTGGATCCAGACGGCTGGGCGGCGCTTTCAGGCTACGTGGGCGGATTCAGCGAAGTCACCGCGCCGGACGAGAAGACAGTGCAAATCGTAACAGAATATCCGATTGCCAATATGGAATACAGGTTATCTTTCTTGTATGCCGTGTATCCGCCTGACTTTGAATCGTTCACCACACCCGAAGACCTGCAAAACTTCACCAACGACAAACCGATCGGCACAGGCAGATTCAAGATGAATACATTTGACAAAGATACCGGCGTAATAGTCCTAGATGCAAATAAGGACTACATGGACGGCGCGCCGTTTATTGACCAGGTGATCTACCAAAAGTTCGATTCATCCGACGCGATGATTCAAGCGCTCAAGGTCGGCGATATAGATTTGCTTTATGAAGTTCCCGCCAGCGCGTTTGAAACGGTCAAAGGATTCGAGGGCGTTACTGCGCTGGCGTTTGAAAGTCGCAGTTTCGACGAATTGATCATCAATAGCGTTTCCGACGATAATGACCCCGCGCCGACAGGCAACCCTGCGCTGAAAGATCCCGCCGTGCGCCTCGCGCTGGAAACTGCGATAAACAGGCAGGACATCATTGATATCGTCTGGCAGGGGCTTGGTTCGCCTGCCGACACGATTGTCCCGCCCACATTAGGCGGCGGGTTCTGGCACAACCCGAATATAAAAACGCCGGAGTTCAGCATCGAGAAAGCCAACCAAATCCTTGAAGACGCGGGTTATGTGCTGGGCGCTGACGGCGTCCGCGAGAAGGGTGACTTGCGCCTCGAATTCCGCTTGCAATTTGACGCAGACTCTTCAAACTATCCGCGCATTGCAGACCTGCTGGCTGATTGGTACAACCAAATTGGCGTTAAGGCGACGCCGGAAGCGGTCAACGCGGATACTCTGATTGCCGCAACCACCGGAGTGGGTGATTACGATCTGGTGATTTGGGGCTGGGGCGCGGACCCTGATCCGGACTTCATCTTGAGCATCATGCTTACCGATCAGTTCGTATTGGGCGGTTGGAGCGACGCCGGGTATCACAACCCTGAATACGATCAACTCTATCTCGATCAACAAACCGCTGTGAACAAGGAAGAACGTCAGCAAATCATCTACAAGATGCAGGAGATGGTCTACAACGACCGCCCATACATCGTCCTCTATTACAATAAATATCTTCAAGCCTATCGCTCCGACCGATTCACCAACTTTATCGAATCCTCCCTGGGGCTCGATACCAGCGCGTCGCTCGGACAGGTAAAACCGGTTCCGTAATTCGCCTTACGTAGTGTCATTCTGAGCGTAGCGAAGAATCTCCGGCGCGACATAGGAGACCCTTCGCTACCGCTCAGGGTGACATGATAAAGGATTGGACAAGATGGCCCGCCGCGATTATTTACTTGGCAAATTTGGCATAGCCCTGCTGACGCTGCTATTCGTTCTTCTCCTGGACTTCGTCCTGTTTCGCGTTCTGCCGGGCGATCCCATCCGCGCGGTGATCGGACGGAACGTCCGCATTTCTGCCGAGGTTCAGCAATCGTTGCGCGAGCAATTCGGCTTGGATAAACCCGTCTTTCCCGATCAATTCGTTGATACGCTGGGTCAATGGGCGCAGGGCAACTTGGGCGTCTCATGGTCGCAGAGAAAACCAGTCAGCGAAATTCTCATCTCCAAACTTTGGAACACTCTTTTGCTGATCGGCTTGGGGCAACTGCTCTCGATCATTTTGGGTTCGATCTTGGGCTTGCTGGCGGGCTGGAAGCGCAAGACGCCCTTTGATGTCGGCGCGCTCATGTTCTCTTTGATCGCATGGGCTACTCCGACATTTTGGTTGGGAATCATTTTGCTGGTGGCAGGCAGTACGTGGTTTGGACTCCCAACGGGCGGCATCGTCAGCCCAGAGAATGTCGGCAAGCCGCTTCATACCGTGATCCCTGACCTTGCCCACCATCTGATTTTGCCCACGCTGACGTTTACCATCCTGTATCTGGGGGAATACATGCTTATTATGCGTTCATCCATTTTAGAAGTATTGAGCGAGGATTATATTCTGACCGCGCGCGCAAAAGGGATGAGTCATTTTCAAGTCCTCACGCGGCACGGCTTGCGGAATGCCATGCTCCCCATGGTGACGATCGTCGCCTTGAACCTCGGCTTTACCGTTTCAGGCGCGATTTATATCGAAACGGTTTTTTCTTATGACGGATTGGGGAATCTCGTTCAAACCGCTCTCGTCAAACAGGATTATCCTCTTTTGCAAGGCGCGTTCCTTTTGCTGGCAGTCAGCGTGATCATTGCGAACGTGCTTGCTGATTTTTTGTACACCTACCTTGACCCGCGCGTGAAAGCCAACTAATAACTGATGTTATATACCCCAAATTTTCAATATTTTAGTGGTGTCACCCTGAGCGATAGCGAAGGGTCTCTTTCACGGGGACGAAGATTCTTCGCTCCGCTCAGAATGACATTGCGCAAGGCGGGCGAATTGATATGAGCGAAAACTGGAAACTTTTCCTGCGCAACCTCGCGGGGTTTTGGAGAACCTTTCGTCGAAACAAATTGGGCTTGGCGGGCGGATTTTTAGTATTGGTCGCGGCGCTGGCGGCGATCTTCGCTCCCGCGTTGACGATTTACGCCCCAAGCGAAATTATCCGCGATGAAAACAACCGCGCCTTGACCTTCGCCCCGCCCAGCGTTCACGAACCTTTAGGGACCGACGATGCCGGTCACGATATTTGGGCTCAACTCATTTTCGGCGCGCGCATCTCGCTTACGGTGGGATTTTTAGCGGGCTTTATCGCCATGTTCGTGGGCAGCGCCTTGGGAATCGCGGCTGGTTATTTCGGCGGCAAAATAGACACGTTGATCATGCGCGTCACAGATGTCCTGCTCGTCATTCCCGATCTGCCTCTCATGCTCGTGCTGGTGGCGACCATCCGCCAAATGGAATTGAAAATTTCCCCGCTTGCGGTGTTGATCGTCGTGATTGGTCTGCTGTACTGGACAAGCACAGCGCGTTTGATCCGTTCGCAAACGCTGACGATAAAAGAGCGGCAATTCGTTGCCCGCGCCCGCGCAATTGGGGCGGGGAACTGGCACATCATCCGCAAGCATATCTTGCCGCAACTCATGCCCTTGATCGTAGCAAACACCGTGTTGATTCTATCCACCGCCATCTTGATCGAATCAGGCTTGGCATTTCTCGGGTTGGGCGACCCAACTAAACCGTCGTGGGGAACGATGTTGAATTTTGCATTTGACCGAAGCGCGATATCCAATGGCGCGTGGTGGTTTTATCTCCCGCCCGGCATCGCCATCCTGTGGGTAAGTTTGGGGTGCATCTTGCTTGGAAATGTTCTCGAAGAAATGTTGAACCCGAGGCTGGCGGCGCATCACCTCGAAGATGAAAAAGGCATGATCGCCATAGCAGACACGGAGTCTGGAGCATGAACGGAAAACCGCTACTCAGCGTGCGCGGACTCACGACAGAGTTCACCACGCCGGAAGGCAAGATCGCGCGCGCGTTGGATGACGTGTCGTTCGACGTGATGCCCGGGCAAACGATTGGGCTGGTTGGAGAGTCGGGGTCAGGCAAAACAACTACACTGATGTCGTTGATGCGTTTGCTTCCCGCAGGCGGCAGAATCACAGCGGGGAGAGTCATGTTCAACGATATAAACCTGCTGTCGCTTTCTGAACGCGAGATGCGCGACTATCGCTGGAAGAGCATGGCAATCGTGTTTCAAGGCGCGATGAATGCGCTTAACCCGGTGATGAAGGTGGGCGACCAGATCCACGAAGCGATCATGTTGCACAACCTGATGGATGAAGACGCGGCGGAGAAACGAGTCAAGGACCTGCTGGAGATGGTAGGCATCGCGCGGACTCGGCGAGATCAATATCCGCATCAATACTCCGGCGGGATGCGGCAACGCGCGATGATCGCGATGGCGCTGGCTTGCGCGCCCGATCTATTATTCGCCGACGAGCCGACCACTGCGCTGGATGTGATGATTCAGGCGCAAGTGCTTGAACTCCTGAAAGAAATTCAAAAGGCGCTTGGGCTTGCGATTGTTTTAGTGACTCACGACTTAGGCGTCGTCGCGGAAGTTTGCGATTCAGTTGTAGTCATGTACGGCGGCAAGGTCGCGGAATATGGAACTGCCGACCATATTTATAATGAAGCGCAACATCCGTACACACAAAAACTGCTCGCGGCATTCCCCGACGTGAGCCAACCCGGCGACACGCTGGCATCCATCCCCGGCACGCCGCCGCGTTTGACAAATCTCCCGCCGGGCTGTCGCTTCGAGCCGCGCTGTCATTTGAAGATAGCAAAATGTTCGCAAGTTGTTCCTCCGTTGTTGGAAGTGTCTCCCAAACATTACGTCTCCTGCATTTTGCGCGAAGGCGTGGAGGCTGACTTTCGATGACTCAGGCTCCCATGCTCGAAGTGCGCGGACTGTATAAATATTTCCCGGTACATCAGGCGTTTCTCGATTCATTAATGCGACGACCACATTCAAACGTGAAGGCAGTGGATGATGTCTCGTTTACTCTGGCGCGCGGCGAAGTTCTCGCGGTGGTGGGCGAGTCGGGATGCGGCAAGACTACAATTGCGCGAACGTTGATCGGGTTGGAAACGCTCACCAAAGGCGAGATCGTCTTTGACGGTAAGTCCGTCAACGAGCGCTCGCAACAACCACACATCGGGTTGAAACAGTTGCGGAAACGCGCCCAGATGATTTTTCAGGATCCGTATGAATCATTGAACCCGCGCTCGACGATATTCGAGATCGTTGCCGAGCCATTGGTCGTTCACGGACTTATCAAAGACAGGCAGGAGCGGATCACCGCAGTGAGGACTGCGTTGGAAGATGCGGGCTTGCGTCCTGCCGATGATTATTTCACGAGGTATCCGCACGAACTCTCCGGCGGACAGCGTCAGCGCGTGGTGATCGCCAGCGCGATGGTGTTGCAGCCAGAGTTGTTGATCGCGGATGAACCCGTCTCGATGCTGGATGTTTCCATCCGCGCGGAAATTTTGAACTTGTTGCGCGATCTCCGCGAGAAGCGCGGCATCAGCATTGTTTTCATTACGCACGACCTCAGCACCGTTGCCTATTTCGCAGACCGAATCGCGGTGATGTATTTGGGACGCATCGTAGAGATCGGACCGGCGCGTGAAGTCTTGCAATCTCCCCAGCATCCATATACAAAAGCGTTGATCTCGGTCGCGCCAGTGCCAAATCCGCGTTTGAGGCGCGAGCGCGTGATTCTGCAAGGCGAAACTCCGAACCCGATCAATTTGCCGAGCGGATGCCGCTTCCATCCGCGCTGTCCGGTGGCGATTGATATTTGCAAGGAGAATGATCCGCAGTTGAAAGAATTAACTCAGTCACATCAGGCGGCTTGCCTGCTTCTATCAAAGTGAGGCTCGCTGGAAGTTACCGTGATTCTTGTACACGGATTACGCGGATTTCACGGAAAAACCTTTAAGTGCCCGTTCTTTCTCCGTGTTTCCCGTGAATTCCGTGTACCAAAAAGATTTAATCACGGCGATTCCCAATGAGTCCAAAGTGAGGAGATCTCATGCTATCGAGCCTATCTCGTTTACTTACTTACCTAACCGCCGCGTTGTATGCAATCCTCGGCGCGTTGTTGTTCGTCATGCCCGAACAACTCGCGCCCGTCTTCGCGTGGAAGGTAACGCCGTTCATGACCATCACCATCGGCGGTTGGTGTTTGGGCAATGCGTGGGCGGCTTTCCTCATCGCCCGCCGCTGGACGTGGGAGCGCGTCTTTTCGTCCCTGCTGTATCTGGGACTATTCGCCGTTGGCGAACTGCTGGTCGTTTATTTATTTCGGAGCAAACTTAATCTCACCCACCCGATTGCGTGGCTGTATCTGGTTACGCTTCTAACGAACGCCGTACTCGCATGTGTTGCGCTGATCGAGGCGCTTCGGTCTCGCCCGCAACTCAAACCGGCGGAGATCGCAACCAACGCTCTGCAAAACACATTCCTGGCGCTGTTCATTATCTTTGTCGGCTTCTTGGGAATCTACGGGTGCATCGCGCAAGTCGGCTGGGTTGGCACAAACGGCGGCATTTTTCCCGAAGTCATGTCGCTGTTCACACTGCGGAGTTTCGGCGTCTTCTATCTATGTATCGCGTTGGGCGTCGCGCCGTACGTGAAATACAAATCGCGTGACGCGCTTCTGAATCACGGGTTCATCTCTTTCGGTCTGATCGTTTTCATCACTGCCGCGGCGTTCGCGTATATCGGCGTGTTCGACTTTGCGGCGAAACCAGGCGGGCTGGCATATTTCGGCGCGTACATCGTCGTGGGGATCGTTCTCCTGAATTACTATCGGAAGTACGGCACCGGCGCGTGATGGATATTGTCAGTCCGCAAAACCCGCGCGTCAAGCATATCGTCAAACTGCGCGATGATAAGAGAACAAGAAAAGAAGACGGCTTGATGTTGGTGGAGGGATTCGACGAGATTCAACTCGCCCTCGCGGCTGGACACAAACCGCAGACGCTTCTTTCCGCGCCCGAGCTTGCCTCACGTGCGTTGACCGATTCTTCCATTGAATCCTTGACCGTCTCCCGCGCCGTCTTCGAGAAGATTTCGTATCGTGAAAATCCAGACGGCTGGATGGGGATTTTTCCAATTCCGCAAACATCGCTCGACGATTTGAAGTTAAGCGCGACGCCGCTTGTCATCATCGCTGAATCAATCGAGAAGCCGGGCAACCTCGGCGCGATCCTCCGCACGGCAGACGCGGCAGGCGTGGATGCGTTGTTGGTCTGCGATGCGCGCGTGGATGTGTGGAATCCCAACGTGGTGCGGGCAAGCCGGGGAGCGGTGTTCAGCGTGCCAGTCGTCGCTTGCGAGAATGTTGAGGCGTTGAAATGGCTGAAAGGCGGAAAGACCCGCATCGTCGCCGCGAGTCCGTCTGCCGAGGAAATTTATTCCGCTGTGAATCTAACGAGTCCAGTTGCCATCGTGGTGGGAACGGAGGACGAAGGCTTGTCCGATTTTTGGATGACGAACGCGGATGTAAAAGTGAAAATCCCGATGATGGGAAAAGTGAATTCGCTGAACGTGTCGGTTTCGACGGCGTTGATTATTTATGAAGCGATGAGACAGCGTGTGGAGCGCAAATAAATTTAACAGGAGTAATGAAAATGAACACAAGTATTTTG
>CASGHD010000164.1 GCA_949319575.1 uncultured Anaerolineales bacterium
GCTCGCCTGCCCCGATGTTTTTTCGGGGTCCCGACGCCTGTCCTGAGCCTGTCGAAGGGAAGCAATCTCCCGGTATGGGGAGACTGCTTCGGCAAAACCAAGAGCGCCTCGCAGCGACATGTTCCGAGGCTGAGCAGTTACGAGAAAACCCACTTATTTCTCTCTGTGGCTCGGCGTCTCAGTGGTTAGACTGCGTAACATCAGTTCTTAAGAAGTTATTCGCCGTTCTGTGTGGGAGATTTAATCCAGATCGGCAAAACTTGTGGTATAAAATTTAAGAACGAAATCATATCAGGCGGGAATGAATCGAATGAATCAGTCATGTCAAATATTTTATTACATTATCTCACTTTTCTTTACGGAGAAGATCATGCTTCTCGACTGCTGGATCGAGTCCAGTCGCTTCTGGCGGACCATCGCGCCCGCATCTCGCCACGGGACGGCGGACTCAGCCAGCGCGACTCTATCCTCATCCTCTACGGCGATCAAATCCAGTCGCCGAATCAGAAGCCATTGCAAACCCTCAAGAAATTTTGCGACACATATTTGACGGATGTCGTCAGCGGGATTCACATCCTGCCCTTTTATCCATGGACATCCGACGACGGCTTCTCGGTAGTGGACTATCGCCAAATTGATTCCGCGCTTGGCGATTGGGACGATGTTTCTTCCATGCAAAACTTCCGCTTGATGTTTGACACGGTGATCAATCACATCTCCTCCAAAAGCGACTGGTTCCAAAAATTTCTACAAGACGACCCGCGCTACAAAGATTATTTCATCACCGTCGAAGGCGAACCTGACCTTTCAAAAGTTGTCCGTCCGCGCGCGTTGCCGTTGCTCACGTCGTTTCAAACTCCATCGGGCGAAAAGAAAGTGTGGACCACCTTCAGCGACGACCAGATTGACCTCAATTTCAAAAATCCCGAAGTCCTGTTCGAAATTCTCGACATTCTGCTCCTCTACGCTGAACACGGCGCGGACTTTATCCGCCTCGACGCAATTGCCTACTTGTGGAAAGAGATCGGCACAACTTGCATTCACCTTCCGCAGACTCATGCCGTTGTCCAATTCCTGCGCGCCGCCTTGAACGAGGTCGCGCCGCACGTGCATCTCATCACCGAGACCAATGTGCCGCATGTGGATAACATCTCCTACTTCGGTGACGGAACGAACGAAGCGCAACTCGTCTACAACTTCGCATTGCCGCCTCTCACGCTTCATGCCTTTCACACAGGCGACGCGCGAATTTTATCGAACTGGGCAAAGACATTATCCCTGCCATCGAAGCAAACCACTTTCTTCAACTTCCTTGCTTCACATGATGGCATTGGGATGAATCCCGCGCGCGGTATCCTTTCGGATGAACAGATCAACTTACTGGTGGACAAAACCCTCGAACACGGCGGCTTGATCTCCTATAAACACAACGCGGACGGAACGCAAAGCCCCTACGAAATGAACATCAATTATTTCGATGCGTTGTCAAATCCAAATGATAATGAACCTCTCGAATTGCAAATCAATCGCTTCATCGCCGCGCAAGCGATTATGCTTTCGCTGATCGGCGTGCCTGGTATTTACTTCCACAGCCTCTTCGGCTCGCGCGGCTGGCTCGAAGGCGTAAAACAAACGGGGCGCAACCGCACCATCAACCGCGAGAAGTTGCAAATGGATGAATTGCAAAATCAACTTGCGGGTGAAAACTCTCTACGTTTCAAAGTTTTCACTAAATATAGTCAATTGCTGAAAGCCAGAAGCGGCACATCCGCGTTTCACCCGCATGGGACGCAAACAGTCTTGAATCTTCATCCCTCCGTCTTTGCCATCGAACGGATTTCTCCTGATGAAAAATCGCGCGTGCTGTGTTTGCATAATGTAAGTGAAAAGAAAATTTCTTTCACAACAAAACACGAATCAGCACATGACCTTTTCACAGGTCAGGTGATTCAGATTTCAAACATCACACTTGAGCCATATCAAGTTTTGTGGCTGAAAAATTAATTAACCATGTCGTTGCGAGCCACGAAGTGGCGAAGCAATCTCCTGTTTTTGAGAAGTATCTTGACGCAGGAGATTGCTTCGAGCCTTCGGCTCTCGCAACGACATAATCAACTTAGAGGCAACATATCATGACACTACACTCTCACAACATCGGCTTCATCTCCACGCGTTTCGCAGGCACCGACGGCGTCTCGCTCGAAACCGCGAAATGGGCAACTGTGCTGGAACGCATGGAGCACAAATGTTTTTACTTCGCGGGCGAATGTGACCGCGAGGCGAACCAGTCCCACGTCGTGCCTGAGGCGTTTTATCGTCATCCCGAAATAGACAAACTGAATCAACAAGCCTATTCGGGCAGTTGGGAGATCACGAAAGAGGCGCGTAAGGAACATCCTGAAATGGCGCACACGCACAAAGATTTTTTCTCCATGTACGTCCGCCCGCCGCAGATGACGCGCCGCGTGCACGAACTCAAAGAATATTTCAAAGAGCAGTTGTATGAATTTGCGCGCCGTTTTGAACTGGCGATCCTCATCATCGAAAACGCGGTCACGATTCCGCTCAACCTGCCGCTGGGTCTTGCCATCACCGAGTTCATCGCCGAGACGGGCTACCCGACCATCGCGCATCATCACGATTTTTATTGGGAACGGCAACGCTTTCAAGTCAACTGCGTGAGCGATTATCTCGCCGCCGCGTTCCCGCCGTCCCTGCCTTCGATTCGACACGTGGTCATCAACACGATTCAATCCCAGCAGATCGCTTCGCGTTACGGATTGGCGGCGCGCGTGATTCCCAACGTGATGGATTTCGACTCCCCGCCGCCCGCTTCGGATTCCTACAGTGAAACTGTGCGCGCCGACTTCGAAATTCGCGACGGGGAATATTTTTTCCTGCAACCCACGCGCGTCATCCAGCGCAAGGGAATCGAACACGCCATCGAACTCATGCGCCGCCTCGAACTGCCCGCCAAACTCATCATCTCGCACGCCGCGGGCGACGAAGGCACGGCGTACGAACATCGTCTCCGCGAATATGCAAATTTGTTAAACGTAACCGTGCGCTTCGAAGCGGATCAGGTGCAGGACGAACGCGGCACGACGGACGACGGCAAAAAGATTTACACACTCGACGATGTCTACCCTCGCGCGGACTTAATCACCTATCCCTCCGCCATCGAGGGTTTCGGCAACGCGTTTCTCGAAGCCGTGTATTACCGCCGCTTAATCCTCGTCAACAACTACTCGATCTACGAAGTGGACATCAAGCCCAAGGGTTTTCGCACCCTCTGGTTCGACGGCTTCATCAGCGACAGCACGCTCACGGCAACGCGCTACGCTCTGAAACATGCGGAACAGGTGAAGGAATGGACGGACACGAACTATCAACTTGCCCAACGATATTTCTCGTATACCGTTCTCGAGCGGCGGCTCGAATCCGTTGTCGCGGATTGTTTGGGATATCAGGTATGAAAATAATTAACGCAGATATGGCGGCAGTTGCACTGCCGCCTGTTGGCAAATCGTGACACCCGTCAGCAGTGCAACTGCTGACGGAACGTAACTACTCAGGCATGTCGTTGCGAGGAGGCTCTTGCTCGCCTGCCCCGATGTTTTTCGGGGTCCCGACGAAGCAATCTCCCGGCGTTGGGGGACTGCTTCGGCAAAACCAAGAGCGCCTCGCAGCGACATGTTCCCAGGCTGAGTAGTTACGACGGAACAAGGAATTAGACTTTTTATGAACATCGCCCTCCTCCATTACTCCGTTCCCCCCATCGTTGGCGGCGTCGAAAGCGTCATCGCCCACCATGCGCGGCTAATGTCTGACGCTGGACATTCCGTGCGCTTGATCGCGGCAAGAGGCGAAGCGTTGAACGAGCATATCCCATTGATAAGAATTCCTCATGCCGATTCGCGCCATGAACGATTGACGCAAATAAAAGATGATTTGAATCGCGGCGAAGTAACGAACGATTTTGAAATTGTGCGCGACAAATTGGCGATTGAATTACAGGCGGCTTTATCGGGCGTGGACGTGTTGATCGCCCACAACGTCTGTTCGTTGAACAAGAACCTCGCCCTCACTGCCGCGCTTCATCAACTGCACCAGTCCAATAAATTACCGCGCTTGATCCTCTGGCACCATGATCTCGCGTGGACGACTCCGCGTTATCTGCCTGAACTGCACGAAGGCTACCCATGGAACCTGTTGAAAACCGATTGGGGCAACCTCACGCATGTCACTGTCTCCGAACTGCGCCGCGATGAACTGGCGGAATTGATGAGCATCGAACTCGCGTCGATTCGCGTCATCCCCAACGGCGTGAATGTGGAAGAGTTTTACAAACTCGAAGCGTTGACCGAGTCCCTGCTTGAAAAAACAAAATTGCTGGACGCCGCGCCGATATTGCTTTTACCCGTTCGCATAACACCGCGCAAGAACATCGAACTCGCTTTGACCACATTGGCTGAATTGAAGAAACAATTTCCGCAAGCCGCGCTCGTGGTGACGGGTCCGTTGGGTCCGCATAATGGGAACAATGTCAAATACTTTGAAATGCTCACGGGTCTGCGCAAGCAACTTGGCTTGGAAGGTTCAGCGCATTTTCTGGCTGAACTGCACAATGATTTTCTACCCGATGAAGTCATTGCGGATTTTTATCGCGTGGCAGACGCGCTCCTCTTCCCCAGCCGCGAAGAAGGATTTGGAATCCCGTTGCTCGAAGCCGCGTTCAGCCATTTGCCCGCCTTTTGCGCGGATATCCCTCCGCTGAAAAAACTTGGCAGGGACGACGCCGTTTTCTTTTCACCCGATGAAGAACCTGCAACCGTTGCCAAGTTGATTGCTGATTATTTCAAAACGTCGCTCCCCGCGCGGTTGGCAATGCGCGCGCGCAAGTCGTTTCGTTGGGAAGCGATCTATCGTCAACACATCGCGCCGCTGCTGTAACGCGACATATTGTGCTTTTCCAATTAATCGAGCAATAAGTTGATTCTGAAAGCTCCAATATCAACCGCTGAGACGCGGAGAAAACCCCAAAAAACTCCGTGACCCAGTTTCTCAGCGTTTCAAATACTCACGGATCGCTACTATCTCATGATGTGGGGTCCTTTCATGATCAGCAAAAGCCTACAAAATTGCCCCTCCCGGCGCGGATCAAAAAGCGACCTTCAGCAGTCTTATGTTATGATTCATTCATACAAGCAAGATTTGGAGAAGCCAGTTTGACTACTTTTCTTCATTCAAAATCTGCCAAGATACTATTACTTGCAATATTGCTCACGTGCGTATCCTCGGCGTTTGGGCGGCAGGGACTTGTCCGCGCGCAGGGTGAAGGAGTCTCGCTGAATGCGGAAGTGGGATTCGACGGATATTGCAAAGATAAACGCTGGCTTCCGGTGCGTGTGGAGATCGAGAACAACGGTTCCGATCTGGATGCGAGCGCGCAAGTTTCATACGATAACAGCAACGGGGGCGTAACATCCACGACCACCGAAGTACAACTCCCAACTTCATCGCGCAAATCCTTCTTCGTGTATATTTTTGCCGATGGCTCGCTGAGGAATCTCGCGGTCAGCCTGTTGGATGGAACGAAGGTTCTGCAAAAGATCAAACTTCAAACAAACTGTTTAGCCGGTAACATCATGCTGGTCGGCGTGGTATCCGATACCCCGGCGGCGTTGGATGGGCTCAGCGATATGACTCCGCTGGGCGGAACCTCCCGCGTGGCGCAATTGCGGATCTCGGACCTGCCGGAGCGACCCCAAGCCTGGCAATCGCTGGACGCGCTCGTCGTCTCAAACGCGGATACAGGCGCGCTGACCGCCGCGCAGAAACAGGCGCTGGAATTGTGGCTCGGTTCAGGCGGAAAGTTGCTCGTCACCGGTGGGGCGCAGTGGCAGAGGACAACCGCCGGCTTAAGCGAGTTCCTGCCCGTCGAGATACAGTCCACGCGCAATGTGACGAGCCTCTCCAGCCTCAGCGCGTACGTGAACGATCAAAGCCGGTTGGAAGCCGGAGCAACCCTCCCCGTCGGAGCGATGCGCGAGGGGGCGCAGGCGTTGGTCGAACAGGATGGCATCCTGATTCTTTCACAAAGAACTGTCGGGTTCGGCGCGGTCTACTATCTGGCGGCGGACCCATCGACAAATCCGCTGGCTGGTTGGGCGGGCATGAAAACGCTGTACGAGCAGGCGCTGGCGACTCGTCCGCCTTTGCCGTCGTGGGCGGTCACATCTTTTGATACGGAATATCCAAATACGACGGAACAGGCGCTCGGCGCGATGAAAGAATTGAGCATGCCTTCGATTTTTTACATTTGCGGCTTGCTCGGGTTGTATGTGGTCGTGATGGGTCCGTTGAATTTTCTTATCCTACGCCGCGCAAAACGCCGCGAACTGGCATGGATAACGATCCCCGCGCTGGTGATCCTGTTTTCGTGCGTGTTCTATGCCACAGGTTTCTCCTTCCGGGGGTTCACGCCCATCTTGAACCGCTTGATGGTTATCCAGGCGTGGGATGGCGCGCCGCAGGCAAATGTAAAAGCGCTGGTAGGAGTTTATTCGCCCGTCCGCGCGCAATACGATATAACCGCCGATGCGGGGTTTTTGCCTCACGCGTTCAGCGGCGGGTTCGGAGAATTGCAATCCGACAACAATTGGGCTGTGCTTCAACAGGATGACTCGACGACCGTGCCGGACACGCGCGTGGAGATCGCCGGCATGAAAGCGCTCATTCTCGAGGGGAGCCTGCCCGCGCTCCCCATCAGCCATACACTGACGATAGACCTCGGCAAGTCATCGCCGTCGGTCAGCGGCACAGTGGTCAACTCCAGCGAATTCACGCTGAAGGATGCCATGCTCGTCACTCCCGGCGGCTGGAAGAAACTCGGCGACCTCAACCCCGGCGCTTCGGCGGATGTGAACCTGATCCTCCGCGCGACAAGTTCCAATTTCTACTCCCTCGGCGTGGGCGACATTCTGGATTTCGATTCGTTCGCGATGCAACCCGATGTGGATGCCGCGCGGCAATATTCCTTTCTGCAAACCGCTTTATCCATCAACGAGTATGGGTATCGGAACACCGGCAACTGGGGCGTCTATCTCATGGGCTGGATGGATCGCTCCGACCTGCCTGTCGGCGTGGCTGGGCGGCGATATGACTCGGTGGACACGGTGTTATATGTTCACAGTCTCACGCCCAATCTCAAGACGGATGGCGACACGTTGTACCTGCCGTCTGGATTCTTTGCGTGGGAATCCTCCACGCCAACAGTCTCGCCATATTCTGTGTACGAGATTCCGGACGAGGGCTATGTCCTGCGTTTTAGACCCGCCATGCCGATTCAATTCCGCAGCGCGCAGTCGCTCAAACTCACGCTGGTCAGTTCCAACCCCGGCGCGTTGACCGCCTACGCGTGGAATTTTGAAAATGAAACGTGGGTCAAATTGCAGGATAACAGCATGACCATCACCATCCCCGACCCGGATCGTTTTGTCGCATCCAACGGCGAGGCGCGCATCCGCGTCGTGCAGGATCAATCCGCGTACACCGAAATCACCTCCACAACCATTAACATGGAGGTGGATCCATGAGCGCGATCATCGAGATCAAAGACCTCAGCAAAAATTTTGCCCGCAGGCTCGCGGTGAACAACGTCAACCTCTCCATCGAAAGCGGAGAAATCTTCGGCTTGGTAGGACCCAACGGCGCGGGCAAAACCACCACCATGCGAATGCTCGTCACCCTGCTCCAGCCTGATCGCGGCGAGATCACAGTGGGCGGACATTCAGTCCGCAAATTTCCCCGCGAGGCGCGCCGCATGATCGGCTTCATGCCCGATTCGTTCGGCGTGTATACCGACATGACCGTGCAAGAATATCTCGATTTCTTCGGCGCCTGTTATCAGATTCCTCCAACACAACGCAAAAGTCTAATCAACGATCTCCTCCAATTGGTAGACATCGCCCATCGCCGCGACGACATGGTGGATACCCTCTCGCGCGGACTCAAACAACGCCTCGCCATCGCCCGCGTCCTGATTCACGACCCCAACATTCTCGTCCTTGACGAGCCCGCCTCCGGCTTGGACCCGCGCGCCCGCGTCGAAATTCGGGAACTGTTGTTGGAGATCGCGCGTCTCGGAAAGACGATCATCTTCTCCAGCCACATCCTCGCCGATGTAGCCGAACTCTGCACCCGCGTGGGAATCATGGAAAGCGGCAAGTTGGTCGCCCTCGGCGCGCTCAACGAACTGACCGAAAAGGCTGTGCCGCATCGCTTGATCCGCGTCGCGTTCTTGAATCAGGTCAATTTGGATCAGGCGCAAAACGCGCTCGTCGCATTCCCGGGCATTTCCGCAGTCCGCGCACAGGATGGGCTGGGAAAAGCCGGCTGGTTATCCTTCGAAGCCGAGTACACAGGCGATGACACATCCCTGCGCGCGCTTCTCTCCAATTTGGTGTCGCAAGGACTCCCCGTCGTCCACTTCAGCGAAGAGACTCAGAATCTCGAAGAGGTCTTCATGCGCGCCACGCGCGGGATTGTTTCGTAACACAAGGCTTTTTGGACGCTGAAAAACGCTGATTTCGCTGATTCAAAAAGACGCCTCGCGGTCTGCGTTTTCAGCGTGAATCAGCGTCCCGATTTTGAAAGTGTAAGGTAATCAAACCTCTTGCATAAATTCTCGTAGGGCGGGTTTTCAACCCGCCATCCACTTCCATGCAAGAGAGCGTCAGGCTACAAGCCTGACCTACAATTGATTTTTGCAAGATACCTAATAAATAGATTTTCTCAGTGTCTCTGTGACTCTGCGGCAAAATGTGTTAGATGAACGACGCAAAACAAGGAATTGTTATGGAATCCACAACCTCCATTCCCGAAACCACCAAAAAGACAGAGCGGATGGGCCTCTTCAAGCGCCTCATAGACAACCCCGTCATCCTCAAAGAACTGCGCGGCAGGATGCGCGGCGGGCAAGCCTTCACCCTGCTCACCATCTACCTCGGGCTGATCGCCATGTTCATCGTATTTATCTACAGCCTCATCGCCCCAACCTATTCGTTTCGATGGGACCCAAGTCTGCGACAGGAAGCCGGCAAAGCGATCTTCGGCACGGTGGTCTTGCTCGAACTCTTGCTGGTCAGTTTCATCGCGCCCGGTCTCACTGCCGGGGCGATCACCTCCGAACGCGAACACCAGACCTACGAGATATTGCGCGCCACACTGCTCTCGGCGCGCTCGTTGGTGTTGGGCAAACTCGGCTCCGCCTTTGCCTACCTCTTTCTTTTGATCCTCACCGCCGTTCCTCTGCAAAGCCTCGCCTTTTTATTGGGCGGCGTTGGGTTGGGAGAATTGATCGTCTCCGGATTGATGCTCGTCGTCACCGCGGTCTTCTTTTGCACGCTGGGCATCTTCTTCTCCAGCCTCCTCAAACGGACGCTCACCGCAACCGTAAGTTCATACGCCGCGATCCTCTTTTCATTTCTCGCGCTTGTGTTCGTCTTCTTCCTCATCGCGTATACCGAGGCAATTTCATACAATGATCCATCCAAATTCACCGAATACATCTTGATCCTGATGATCTGGGTATTGGTTTGCACAAACCCCCTCATGGCGGCGATCATGACCGAAGTGATTCTCGTCGAAGACCAAAACTTGTTCTACACAACCAACCAGTTATTCGGCTCCAGCGGACCAGCCTTCCTTCCCTCGCCATGGATCATCTACGTCCTGTTCTACGCGAGCCTCACCGTGATTCTGATTCTCCTCAGCATTTATCTTGTAAAACGTCCCGACCGTTAAACCCATGTCAACCATCGCCGACCTGAACCGACCTCTTCACACTTGGATCCGCCGCTTGCGAGTCCAACGCGCGCTCACGTGGTCTTTGCGCGGCTTGATCGTCGGCTTGCTGTTATCGCTTGTCATCGGGTCGTTCATGTTGTATCAAGCCAAAATTTTGCAAACTGAGTTTCTCGCGTTCATCATCTCAGCCTCACTCATCATCGCAATTCTTTTTGGATTAATCTCTGCCCTCTGGCGGATTCATCCCCTCGAAGCCGCTCGGCGCTTCGATCTTCTCTTCCATTTGGACGAACGCGTCAGCACCGCCCTCGAACTGACTCGGCTCCCCAGCCTCATCTCCCCTGAGATTCTGAATCGCCAACTTGCGGATGCAGTCGCCGCCGCGCGAGACGTGAACCCGCGCCGCGAGTTTCCACTTCGGTTGCAACCCCGTGAAGGACTCATCGCCCTGTTATCCATCGCATTGATCGCCCTCGTCTGGTTTCGCGGCGACGTGTGGTTTCAAGCCGCGCAACAGGCGCGCGCCGTAGAACAAGCCGTGCAGGAACAAGTTACCCAGATCGAAGAGATCATCCAACAGATCGAATCGAATGAGGCGTTAACCGACGAACAAAAACAAGCCCTCACCGAACCGCTCAAAGAGGCGCAACAATCCTTGCAAGATAATCCCTCGTTGGAAAATTCGGTATCAACGCTGACGAACACCGGCGAAAAACTGCAAGCCCTCTCCGACCCGCAGGCGCAACAGATGAGTGAAGCGTTGAAAGATGCAGGAAATCAACTCGCGAATCAAGACGGCAGTCCGCTTGAATCGGTGGGAGAGCAGTTGGCGCAGGGCAATGCCGTCAACGCCGCGACGGAACTTGCAAACATTGACGTCAGCCAGTTGAGCGCGGAGGAGCAGGCGCAACTTGCCGATCAATTGAACGCGCTGGCAGAGTCGCTTCAGTCTGCGAACCCTGAATTGGCGAGTCAACTCAATCAAGCGGCGGACGCGCTTCAAAACGGCGACACACAAGCCGCGCAACAAGCGTTGAATCAAGCCGCGCAATCCCTCGCGCAAGCGGGACAACAGATCGCGTCGTCGCAAGTCGCAAGCCAGACCGCGAGTCAACTGCAACAAGGCGCGGAGCAGGTGCTGGCGGCAGGCGGCGCGGGTCAGCAGGCGAGTCAAACGAATCAAGGTGGACAAAACTCCGCGAATGGCGGGGCAGGCTCAGGGTCCGGAAGTGATGCGGGCACATCCCAAGGTGGAAACGAAGCGGGCAGTGATCCCATCGCGCAGACGAGTCCGAGTGATGGCGGCGAGTCGTCATACGAACAAATTTATGCTCCGCAATTGTTGGGAGGTGACGGCGGCGAGCAAGTGAATCTGCCGCCGTCCGATCCGAACAGCGGCGATGTGATCGGGCAGGGACCGACGACGCCCGGCAATCCCGGTGAAAGCACGGTTCCGTACAATGAAGTTTTTTCGCAATATGAGCAAGCCAATAACGAGGCAATCGAAAGCGGCGCGGTGCCGCCGTCGTTCATTCAGATCGTGAAAAATTATTTTGATTCGTTGAAACC
>CASGHD010000165.1 GCA_949319575.1 uncultured Anaerolineales bacterium
TCAATGAGAGTCACATTTGCCAGATCAATCACATCTTGATAACGGCCGGTATAGAAATACGCTTTGTACGGTCCCGTTTGATACCACATCATGCGGTACGGACGCTGTTTGTCGTCCTTGCCCAGATCGTTGTAAATTGCAAACGCCTGATCGAAAGCCGCCGCCGCGTCGGCATACTCGAACAACGCCACGTGACTTGTCCCTTTGGCGAACCACGCGAAGTATTGGTCAATGCCTTCGGATTCAGCAATGCGGTCTTCGGCAATTTCCCGAGCGCGGTTCGACGCCCAGGTATCATCAGCGTACGGGCCGAGCACGTTTAACAATTCTGCTTCACGTTCGGGCTGATACACCACGATGAAAATATTATCGAACGAGAGCCACGCTTCAGCCGATTCGAATTCATCATACTTGATTCGAAAGTTGGGACCGTCGTTCCACGTGTCTTGAACAGTCAACTCGCCTTTGGCATCGTCATAGCCTGTGACGAATTGATAATGTCCGAGCCACGCGACCTTGCCTTGGTAATCTTTTTCGTAGTAGCCTTTTTCGGCAATGAACGGAAAGCCCGCCGCGAGCAATCGCTTCGCTACATCAATGTCGCCGCCGAGGCGTGACAACGCGCGATATTCGGTTTCATCGTTGACGAAATCCACCAATTCATACGGCATCACGTTGACGTCGCTGCGTCCCTTTTGGATAAAGTCGAGTTTGGGATCTTGAATCCCCGGCTTGATGACGCGGGCGATATCGTCGCGGTTGCCGCCCCAGCCGACGAAGTCCAACGCCATCGTGAGGTTGGCGGGACCGCAATAATTCCAGCGGTTGCGTTGGTCCACGTATTTGAACCCGGTCAACGCAACTGAAGCAGGCAGAGGCGTGGAAGTGACCGTCGGCGTCAGCGTTGGACCCGGCGTGGGAGTCGAAGTCGCTTCAAGCGTTTGAGTCGCGACGCGGGTTTGCATCATCTGTGTGACGGCAATGTCCACCGGCGATTGCTGTTGCGGCTGGAAGGTGGCTTCATCGGGCGGGTTGATGAGATATTTGACGCTGGAGATCCAACCGTCTATGCGCGGCATGGCGCGCGAATATACAGGCGGGAGGAAAAAGATAACGATGCCGATCACGAACAGGATCGGCGCGATCCACTTGCGGTTAAAACTTTTTTGCATGGGGATGATTATATAACAAAAGGATGGCAAGTTATATTTGGCTCTCTGGGAATTGCCGTGATTGTTACGCCAGCAGTTGCACTGCTGGCGGGCGGCAGTGCAACTATCGCTTGGAAGATTCATTTCCCGAAGATAAGATTGCTTTGTATGTTCCGCAGGAGGGGGAGAGGGTGTGCCTGTAAACGTTGTTAATTTAACATCAAATTAACAACATCGAGAATTTTCTTGCCAGTTTCACTTTCTGAAAACTCGTAATCATGGTTAATAAGTAACTCAAGTCCACTTGCAAGTTGCCTAACTCTGTTAGCCCTGAAGTTCCTGCGTCCAGCAAGGTTCAAAATTTCATTGACTCTTTTCGATACATCTGGAAGTAATTCGTGAGGCGGTGCAAAATTATCCAAATCCTCCAACAATTTCAAAAGGGTTTTTTTAATGACTGCTTCGTTTGGACCTTTTTCATAATTACAGCAATCTCACTTCTCCAACACCACCAGCAACCGCGTTGCAAACAAGAACGGAAACAGGTCGAGAATCTTCTCCAGTGATTTTACAACCGAATACATCCCCGTCGGGTAGAGTTGCGGACCCGAGTACCCGCCCGAGGCGGCGTATGCCAGCGCGGAGAGGCGGATGGTCTTGATACTTTTCCATGCCGTGAGTTGGGGGCGATAGCGATCTCCCACGAAGATGCGCGTTGAGTTTCCTTGCGCGGCGTAGTAATCCAAATTATCGGGCGACCAGTCCACGGGGGCGAGCCATTCGATTTTCTTCGTGATGGCAATTGGCTCGGCATGAAACACTCCATACACGAGCAATCCCAACAGGCTCATGCACGGTTCGAGCAGGATGACCCGTCCGCCCCTGCGGAGGACGCGGTGAAATTCGTCGAGCGCGTTGCCAGGATATTTCAGATGATGGAACACATCGGTGGAGATCAGGTCTGAAATTGATTCGTTTTCAAACGAAAGTTTGTAAGCGTTCTCGATCTGGTCAATCCATGGGAAGGGGAACAACTCTGTGGTGATGCAATTCGGAATCACATCGCGGATGTGTCCCATGCCTGAGCCAAGTTCGACGATTTTTGAATCGGGCAATCCGCTCAATTGCGCCGCCGCGATTCGATATAAATCTTGATATGCGGTTCGCAGGATCGGCTTGCGATTCCACAGCTCGTGATTTTTGTTGATGAGGTCTTGGTGTAAATTGATTCCCATATTCTCTCAGGCATGTCACCCTCCCGAAGGACATCGGGACGATGTGAGCGATAGCGAAGGGTCTTCCCTCTGCGAAGTTGAGATTCTTCGCTACGCTCAGAATGACACAAACGTGTCAAACAAATTTTATCCGCCGCGCGGCGAAGGCGACCATGCGGAATAACAGCAAGCCATGTTTCCAGCGTGAAATGTTCGTGGAGCCGTACGTCCGCTCGCGGTAACGGATGGGGAGGTCAACGATCTTGAGATTCAATTTTGCCGCGCCGAAGATCAAATCATAATCGCCGAACGGATCGAAGTCGCCGAAGTACGAGCGGTTCACCGCGATGCGTTCGTAATCGTCTTTCCATAACACTTTTGTTCCGCACAATGTATCTTTGATGGGTTGCCCCAACAACCACGAAAACGCGAGACTAAAAAATTTATTGCCGAAAAAATTCAATGTTTGCATCGCTTCTTTTTCCATCGGGTACACCAGCCGCACACCGTTGATAAATTCGCCCTTGCCCGAAACGAGCGCTTCGTAAAAACGCGGCAGGTCTTCGGGCGGCACGGTCAAGTCCGCGTCGAGGATCATCAGCACATCGCCAGTGGCTTTGGCGTAGCCGAGTCGCACCGCGTCCGCTTTGCCAATGCCCGACTGTTGCAGAATCAGGCTGGGGGTCGAAAGATGCGTTTTCGCTTCCCGTTGAATCGCGGCGTACGTGTCATCCTTCGAATGTCCCTCCACGAAGACGAGTTCGGTCGCGCGTCCCATTTGCGGAGTCCGCTCGAAGATGGATTTGATGTTGCCCGATTCATTCCGCGCGGGGACGATGATCGAAACGCTCGGCTCTTTTGCCCGCTGGGGGCTGGGCCGCGCTACGACGAAGTTCGACAGCGCGAGATGATGCAGGGGCCATAGCCGCACGAGGAATTTATTTGCCAGCCCGCCAAGCGGAAGCGGAAACAGAATCTCCTGCGTGATCTGAATCGATTCGAAACCTGCGAGTTGTAACAAGTTGTCCATGTCTTCGCGCGTCAACCAGTTTTGATAGAGGTTGCGCGTGGCGAGGTTGAGACTCTGCGCGATGCCCAGCGGCAGTTGCCAAAGCCTGCTGTAAAAATTGATGAGGATGCGCGTGCGCGGCGCGCAAAGTTTTTTGATCTCGTGAAAGACGCGTTGCACATCCCACACGTCGTTGACAAGGTCGGAGAGGATGATGATGTCGAACGTCTCGTTGAGCGCGGAAAGATCGTGCGCGTCGGCTTCGATGAATTCGATGTTGGGATGTTTTGCTTTCGCGCGGCGGATCATCTCTGGTGAAAAATCCATGCCCACGCCGCGTGAGGGGTTTAACGAGGCGAGCAGTTTCCCATCCGCGCAGCCGAGTTCGAGGACGCGCGAGTTTGGCGGGATGTGGAAGCGGTAAATTTCCGCCAGACGCTGGTGATACCATCTGCCCATGCCGCGCCATGAATCGGTTTTGCGGGCGATGGCATCCCAGTGGGAGATGCGGGATTGTTGGTAGGCGATGCCTGATGTATCGAATGAGGGAGATGTTGTCATATCGGTTTTTGAGTATGGTAACATTTTATCATTCAAAGAATCACAATGGATACAACGACTTCACCACGACGAAAAATCGTCACCCTGCGGCTGAGCCTGTTCCTTGCTTTCATCGAGGGGCTGTTCGTGTTTTGGAAATACTTGACTGCGCCCAGCGAAGCGGAGTCGGTCGTCTTCCTGCAATATTCCGCGCTGCGGTTGATTCTGTTGCTGGTTGTGCTTATCTTGTCGCTGGCGATCTTGTTCACACTGGTCGCGTCTTTCAAGATCAACTGGCTTGCACGTAGATTCGGAAAGTTCGTTGATGGGCTTTGGGATAAGAAAGAAACATTTTTGAGTTTGCTTGCCATTGGCGGTTTGATCTATTTCCTGTTGTTCGCTTCGACACAGAATTTGGGATCATTTGCCTCGTATCGTGATCGTTTGTATCCAATCCTTGTGTGGTTTGCCCTGATAGCCGTTCAATTCATCGCGGGCTTTATCTTCATCAAAGTAAACGGCTCAAACTTTTTCCAGGCGTATCGCTCGTCCCTCGTCCCAAGCGGAATTGCGCTTCTTCTGTTCGCGTGCTTCATCGCCTTTATCGCATTGACCAAAATCGGACTCGCTCCCGATGCAATCTACTGGCAGGGACCTGGCGTCCCGTTGTTGATCTCGCAAGTCGTCGTTGCATGGCTTATCGCGTTGTTGTTCAATAATTTTGTCGTTCGATTGGGCGAAACGAATCAAGAGAAGGTAAAGGCTGTCGCGTGCATTGTGTTGTGGGTGTTGGCAGTTTTTCTCTGGTGGCGCCAACCCGCGCGCGCATCCTACAACATCCTTGAACCTGCTCCGCCTAACTTTCAGAGTTATCCATTCGGCGACGCGATTCTGTACGACACCGCCGCGCACGAGTTTTTAACTGGCACGGCATTGCCGAACGATTTTTGGGTCAAGCCGTTGTATTCGTTCTTTTTGGCAGTCCTGCATTTGTTCGCAGGAGAAAATTATGAACTGCTGGTCTTTCTCCAGATCGCAATTCTCGCCGTCATTCCCGTTTTGGTGTATCTACTCGTCAGCCTTGTTGGGAATCGAACAGCAGGCATCGTTGCCAGCCTGCTCGTGATCCTGCGCGAACAAAACTCGATTGCGCTTTCGAATGTGATTCAAGTGGCGCACTTGAAATTGCTCCTGAGCGACGTGTTTTCGATGGGACTTGTCGTGCTGTTGGTTTGGCTTCTCTTTCGCTGGTTCGAGAGGCCAAACGAACGCCGCAACTCGCTTTTGATGGTGGGTGGCGTGTTGGGTATGTTGACTCTGACTCGCGGGCATCCCATACTCCTGCTTCCAATTATTGTTGCCATCGTTTTCATATTCAACGCGGCAAATTTCCGTCAGCGATTCGTCCGCGCGGGTTTGTTCGCGGCTGGTGTCGCGCTTGTACTGATTCCATGGCTTTGGAGAATCTACGAAACAACTGAACGGTTCGCCCTCCAAAGCCCAGTCTCGCCGTACAGCGCGAACATGGCTGGGTTGTACAGCCTCACGCCTCATCTTGCCGATCCCAGCGCATTTACCACAGACGTTTCGAGTCAAACGCTGGAAGAATCCGACGCGCAGAACAGGCAGGTGATGGAGTTTATCCTCCAGCATCCCGATGAAGTCTTGCGATTCGTTTCGGCGCACTATTTTCACAACGCGATTTACAGTTACATTTATCTACCGCAATCGTTTCGCATTGAAAGCCTGCGCGCTTATGTCGCTGCAGAGCCGTTCTGGGGAAACTGGCAAGGCGAACTCACATTTCAAGGCTGGATATTGTTATTCATCAACATGGGATTGATCGCGCTTGGCTTCGGAACTGCGTGGAAGAAAAACAAATACCTTGCCATCGTCCCCTTGCTGATCGGCATGGGATATAACGCCAGCGTTTCCGTCGGACGCATCTCAGGCTGGCGCTTCATCCTCTCCGCAGATTGGATCACCCTCGTCTACTTTTCCATTGGGCTGATTCAATTCGCGTATATCGTTTGGTTCGTTGTTTCCCGTTCCATGCAGGATGGTTCAATAAAAAATGAATCACAAACGACTGAAAAATCCTCCGTGAGTTGGGTAAATGCAACCACGATTGCAGTTTTCCTTCTTTTAATTGGATCAGCCGTCACATACGGGAATCGGTTATTTTCAAATCGTTATCCGCCACAATCTGCTCAACAATTGATGGATGAGTATTTGACCGCCGCCGAGTCTCTTGGACAACCCTTTACCGAAGATGAACTTGAACACTTTCTTCAAGGCGACAAAGCCGTTATTGTTTATGGACAGGCAATCTACCCATATTTTTTGAAATCAGATTCGGGTCCCATCAATCATGCCTGGCCCGCATACAAACCGCGACCTTACAACCGCATCGTGTTCTATCTTGTTGGCGCATCATCCAATGTGATTCTTCCATTGCCATCCCATGATTTTGATTTTCCCGACGGCGCGGATGTGATCGTGCTGGGCTGTCTCAACGATAGTGGGGACGTGGAAGCGTTGTCTGTTTTGCTCACGGGCGAATCGCCGTCGTTGTTCACGCGCGAACCGATGCCCGCGCTTGTCTGTCCGTTGTCTGAGGTTAAGTAAATTTGGTCGGTCTCGGTGACGGCGGCTTGTTGCCGGTTACAATTTGTCACCGAGTTTTGAATTAATTGAACAATTGAGGAAAGATGCGAATCGGAGATTATTTTATTCAACAGTGGAGGATGCGGGTGGCGGCGCGCTGGGTTCCGGAAGGGAGCCGGGTGTTGGATATTGGCTGTCATCAAGGTGAATTTCTGGAATTCCTGGGCGAAAAGATCGCTCCCAGCGCTGGGCTGGATCCGCTGTGTCAGAAAACAGAGAATGGAACGCGTCATCGCTTTTTTGCCACAGAGTTTCAAGAAAATTTGCCATTTGAAACTGGTTCGTTCGATGTCGTTGTCTTGCTCGCAACCATAGAACACATGCAGGAAAAATCTACGATAGCCAAAGAATCGCGGAGACTGTTGCGAAAAGGAGGCTATATTGTGATTACAGTCCCTTCCTTGCTGGTTGATAAGATCCTGGCTGTTATGCTTTTTTTTCGTATTGTGGATGGCATGTCCTTGGAGGAACATCATGGTTTTCTCCCCGCTGATCTCCCCAATATTTTTGTGCCAGAAGGCTTCAAGTTGAAAAAACAGCAGAAGTTCCAATTGGGGCTTAACAACCTATTTGTTTTTGAGCGCTTATGATTTCCAATGGGAACCAACAATCTATGGGTTCCCTTGTGATGCCCCGCCTGAATGAGACGGAAATGCTGGCTACCTGCATTCGCAATAAGACAAAAAAATAATTGATTGCCGTTGGGGCTATGAGTATGGGTAAAAGACATAAAATACCCAACGTCTGCCGCCGTGATACAGCACAACAGAAAGAGCCGCGAAAAAGCGGGTTGAATTAGTATTACAACGCAAAGTCGCTATCGAGGCTCATAGCGCCCCAAACCATCCACGAATAAAAACCACGAATACTCGAATTCGCGCCGGGCATTCGCGTATTCGTGAATATTCGTGGACGGTTTACCCATACAACAGATTAACCTTGCGCTGTAATATTAGTTGATCCAGTTTTTAGTTGATTTGATTCATAGGATGAATTGCCCCCTATAAAAACTTCGTGGGCGCGTTTGACAGCCCCTCATTCTCGGTTATAATTCAGTCACTGAATTTTGAACCGATGAATCCAATGGAAACCACAAACGAAGACATCCGCGAACTTACCCTGCTCGAAAATATCGAAAACGATCCCGATGTGAATCAGTCCACGCTGGCGACCCAGCTTGGCGTCGCGGTGGGAACCGTGAATTGGCACCTCAAGCGGCTCGTCGCAAAAGGCGCGGTCAAGGTCGCGCGCGCCGAACGCAAGAAGTTGCGTTACATCATCACGCCCGAGGGCATCGCATTGCGCGCGCGTCTCGCGGTGGATTACGTCGAGCGTTCGTTTTCGATTTATCGCAAAACGCGTCAGCGCGTGAAGGAGCATCTTGCGAAAATTCGCGCGGCGGGGTTTGATCGCGTGCGCGTCGTCGGCAAGGGCGATGTGGTGGACGTGTGCAAACTCACCTGCATCGAGCAAGGCGTTGCGATCGTGAGCGATAAAAATGCGCCGACGATTCACGTGGATGGATTCAAAGTGACTCTCAACATGGATGGAAACTCATGAAACATATCTTGATCACGGGCGGCGCGGGCTACATCGGTTCTCTTTTGACCTCCGAACTGCTTCGGCTTGGATACCGCGTCACTGCCCTCGACTCTTTGCTCTTCGGCGGCGAAGCCATCGTCCCGTTTTTGCATCATCCCAATTTTCATTTTGTGAAAACAGACGTGACTGAACCGCGCGCCGTAAAAGATGCGCTCAAAGAGGATTGGGGTAAACCCGACGCGGTGATTCATCTTGCGGCGATTGTTGGATTCCCCGCGTGTCAGGCGGTGGGAAAACAAGTCGCGTGGAAGTACAACGTTGATTCTACAAAGCTGGTTTTTGAACAGGCAACCGATTTAGGCGTGGAGCGCTTCGTGTTCGCGTCCACGTACAGCAATTATGGACTCAGCGCGGACGGCAAGCCCGTCACCGAAGAGTCGCCGTTGAATCCGCAATCGTTGTATGCCGAGACGAAAATTGCGGCGGAGGAGTTCTTGCTTTCGCAAAAAGATTCGTCCACCGCGCCGTTGTTGTTTCGCTTCGCAACATTGTATGGACTCTCGCCTCGCACGCGCTTTGACTTGATCGTGAATCAATTCGTGCTAGAAGCATTCACCAAACGCGTGCTCATCATCTACCAGCGCGGCTACTCGCGTTCATTCGTCCACATCCGCGACGTGGCGCGCGGCGTCATTATGGGACTCGAAGCCGAGCAATCCAAGATTCGCGGACAGGTCTTCAATCTCGGCACCGATAACGGAAATTATTCGAAAGACGACATCGTCGCGTTGGTCCGCAAGCGTATGCCCGAAGTGGAAGTGGAATACAAAGACCTCACCTTCGGCGGCGACATGCGCGACATCACCGTGTCGTTTGCCAAGATCAAACGCGTTCTCGGCTTCGACACCACGTTGGATGTTGACGACGGCATCCGCGAATTGTTGTTCGCGTTGAAGACGGGCATCATCCGAAACCCGACGGATGAAAAATATCGCAACGCGCAGTTTATTGTGCAATAAGTCTAAGGTTCAAGGTCGAAAGTTGCAGGTTTAAAGAAATGACGACAGCGAAACGGTTTGAAGAGTTGGAAGTGTGGCAGAGAGCCAAAGAACTGACCAACCTGCTTTATAAACATTCCTCGGATGGAGCATTTGCCCGTGACTTTGGGTTGCGTGATCAAATGCGACGGGCCTCAGTTTCAATCATGTCAAATATTGCTGAAGGATTTGAGAGTCAAACACAATCCATGTTTATTCAGTATTTAGGGCGGGCAAAAGGTTCTGCTGGCGAAGTTCGCGCCCAACTTTACATCGCCAGAGAACAAGATTATATAACCGTGGATGAATTTCAGTCCATGTATTCACTTGCCGAGATATGCAGTAAACAACTTGCCAAATTTATTCAGTATTTGGAATCTCAACCAAATGCGCGTCGCGTGAGAGAAGAGGAAGTAAGCTACGATGTCTGACCTTAAACCTTCAAACCTTCAACCTTCAACCTATTGGAAAGACAAAAAAATCATCGTCACGGGCGGATCGGGCTTCCTCGGTTCATTCGTCGTCGAGAAACTCCAGCAACGTGGCGCAAAAGATATTTTTGTCCCGCGCAGTTCGCAATACGATTTACGTTCCTCCGATGGCATCGCCAAGATGTTGAGCGATTACAAAGCAGACATGGTCATTCACCTCGCCGCCCTCGCAGGCGGCATCGGCGCGAACATGGGGCGACCCGCCGAATTTTTCTACGACAATTTGATGATGGGCGTTCCGTTGCTTCATCAGGCTTGGCAAAACGGAGTTGAAAAATTCGTGGCTGTCGGTTCGGTCTGTTCATACCCGAAATTCACGCCCATTCCATTCAAGGAAG
>CASGHD010000166.1 GCA_949319575.1 uncultured Anaerolineales bacterium
AATCAAATCAGCCGCGAGAATTGTGGAGAGGCGATGAGCGATCACGATTGAAGTTCTTCCAGCCATCACGCGCTTGAGGGCTTCTTGAATCAACGATTCGGATTCGGAATCAAGATGGCTGGTGGCTTCATCTAAAACTAAAATGCGCGGGTCTTTCAAAATCACACGCGCGAGCGCGATGCGTTGTTTTTCGCCGCCGCTGAGGCGATAACCGCGCTCGCCGACAATGGTGTCGTAGCCGTCGGGTAGATCCATGATGAATTGATGGATGTTCGCGGCGCGTGCGGCGGATTCAATTTCAGATTGCGTCGCATCCATCTTCGCATACGTCAGGTTCGTGCGGATGGTGTCGTGGAAAAGATATGTCTCCTGCGTCACCATGCCGATGGCGTTTGAAAGCGATTCGAGCGTGACATCTTTCAGGTCATGCCCGTCAATGCGGATGACTCCGTCGGTGGGATCGTAGAGGCGCGGGATAAGATAGGTCATCGTCGTTTTGCCTGCGCCAGAGGGACCGACAAGCGCCACCAACTGTCCACGACGCGCGACGAAGGAGATCCCCTCTAAAGCGACCTCCCGCGCCTGAGAGGGCGAGTCAGTTTCCCCGTCGGATGAAGCGGCGCTCTTCATCTTCTTCTCCCCATTTCTTTTATCCGCCAGCGACAAGACTGCACCAACATCTTCATGTCGCCCGTAGCGTTTGACATCCTTCAACAATTTGGACGGATCAATAGAATAGTTGAACGAGACATTATTGAATTCGAGTTCGCCTTTCACATCGCGCAAAGGTTTTGCATCTTCTTTTTCGATGATGTCTTGGGGCAGGTCAATAATTTCAAACACACGCTCGAACGAAACCATGCTGGTCGAAAATTCAACGGGCGCGCCCGCGAGACCTTGAAGCGTGCCGTATAAATTTCCGAGATACGAACCGAAGGCGACAATCGTTCCCACAGTAAACGAACCTTGAATGACATACCAACCGCCAAGCCCGTATACGAGCGCGGTTCCAACAGCAGTGATGAGACCGAAGATAACAAAGAACGATGAACTAAGAACAGCGCGACGAATACCAATATCGCGCACGCCCGCGGCGCGTTCACGAAAACGATTCTCTTCTTCGCGCGTGCGCCCGAACAACTTGACCAGCAACGCGCCACCGATGTTGAGAGTCTCATTCATGTGCGCGTTCATCTGCGCGTTCGTCTCCATGCCTTGACGCGCGATATCGCGCAGTACATTTCCGAGTCGTTGCGCGGCGACGAAGAATAACGGAAGGATCAACACACTGATGAGAGTCAATCGCCATTCGAGTGTGAACATGACGATGAACAAAGCGATGGCTTCGATGAGGTTGGTGACGATGTTGACAATCGTATTGCTGATCGCGTTCTGCGCGCCGACCACGTCATTGTTGAGGCGCGACATCAACTCGCCTGATTTTGTGTTGGTGAAAAATCGCAGTGACATATGTTGCAAGCGCGAGAACAACGTCGAACGCAGATCGTAGATCACGCCTTCGCCGACAGTTGAGTTCAATCGGCGTTGAATGACATTGACGACGCCCGTCAATGCAGGGATTGCGAGCAACGCCACGCCAAGCCAGACGAGTCGATTTACATCCTTGGCGGGAATCACCACGTCAATCATGTTGCGGAAGATCAGCGGCGTGAGCAGGGACAAGCCTGTCGTGAGCAAAATCGTCACGAGCATCCCCGCGATATGCCACCAGTATCCGCGCGCGTAGGTGAGGACGCGCAGTAAAAGTTGCCTCGTTACTTTGGGTTTTTCGTCGCCCTGCCGCATGGACATCCACCAGCCGTAGTGCATGTTGTAACTCCTGGGTAATTGGTAAGTGGTAATTTGAGATTGGAGATTAGAGAATTAGAGAATTAGAGAATTAGAGAATTGGAGAATTGGGCGGTTTGAGTTGTCCAGCCGATTAGCCGACTATACGACCAGATGGCTAATTCTGCAACTGGACGAGTGGGGAGGTTAATGAAAGTATGATGAGGAGGAGGAGAGTATAATAATCAAAATTTGGTATTGATAAATCAGCAACTATTACACAAAACTTATGATTAATCTTGAAATCCTTACAGAAGACAAAAATTTGGCTGCGGTTTGTCAACTCTATTGGGAAGTTGACAATGAATACGAATTCGTACACAAAATCTCAGACTTAGCAAAAACTGCGAATGTAGATAAGAAGAGATTGCCTTCCCTGGTCAAAGAATCGTGCAATGCAATTGTCCCAACATGGAAATGTGAGGATTGTGGAAATCCTTATGTTTTTTCAAATCGAAGTGACCTAACGAACAATAGAAGATATTTGCTTCTACCTGCTTCAGATAAGGTTTCGCATGTTTGTGACAATTGTCAAAGAAAGAGAAAAGAGAAGGAGGTGGAAGAAAGAAAACAGAGGGCGAATGAAAAAAAACAGGCTCGTGAAGTCTTGGAAAAAGAAAAAAGACAAAAGATTCAAGAAGTTTACAATTTAACTAAAAGAAACCCTATAGATATTGGGGCGCTTTCCCTTACTGATGCGGTTTATTTGTTATCCATATTGAGAGCAGGGGCTTTTGAGAATCTTTCAAAGATTATGCCAGCCGCAATGTTCGAACAAAAGCTTTCTCCAGCTTCTGAGTTTACAACGGAAGTAATTAACCATTTGTATGCAAAGAATCTCATCTATATTCATCCAGATACTGAGCCCGAAGCGTTTGTTAATGATGATGTTTCAAGATTCTATGTTTGGCGGGTGTATTACGCACCACCCATCAGTAAGATTTCCGTCGATAATCAATCAGGAATTTTTAGTGAACTAACGTCAAAATTGACCGAATCTTGGACAGATGAACAGTGTCAAGAAGCCCTCCAACTTTGGAAACGAGTGGCATTGGAAGAATCAAAAGAATACCTTCTTTTTGTTCTCAACGAACATCATTTCGAATTCAGTCCTGGGGAAAAGACAAATCAGTATTTGGAGTTTGCCCTTCAATACTTTTCGACGGCACAGATTTTTAACACTATTTGGAGAGCAGGAAGAGATGCTGCCGCATACTACCAAAGAGAAGGAATCTCAAAAAAACAGGCTGCAAACTCTGCAGTTGCTGCAATTCAAAGATTATCAGAACGCGCAATAGCGGAAAAATGGGAAATTAAGCCATTTGGTCGAAATTTCAAGTGTCCACAAACAGTAATTGGCGAGGTTCTTTACAATAATGCCCTAAGACTGGGGGAGGATGGATTCAACTTAATACCGAATATCGAAATAATTAAGAATAAGAAGATTACATAACAGAGCATAGCTATCAAATGTTTGACGTAACCTCCGTATGGAAATCCTCCTTCCCAGCCGCGCACGCGGGTGTATTGGTGATGCGGAAAGAACATGGTCAGTTTTTCATTCCCCCGTTTCTTGGACTTGCTACTTCAAAACTTCCCTCAACTGCAAATCGGTGAAAGTAATACCCAAGTTTGACTTCTCCGTCGGCGCCACAGCCAGATACAATTTGCCGCGCTTGAAACTCGAGTCCTTGAAGGAGGTGGCAAGCGTCCCATTCAGATAGACGCGGAACTGCTCCCCGTCGCAGAGGACGCGCAGGCGATTCGTCTCGTTCATCCCAGCGCGCAAGGCGGTGTGATTCGCCCACGGCAGTAAATCTTCCCATTTCAGTTCGTTCTTCTCATCTTTTTTATAATAGCCAATCGAATAGGACCCAATAACAGAGACCATCACCGCGTAGCCGCCGTTGTCAGTGAAGCGCAGATAAAACCCCGCGCGGATGATGTCCTTCTCGCCATCGGTGAATTTCATATTGATGCTGGCGTCGAAGTCATCCAAGAATCCCGAACTTTTCAACACATAATAAGTATTGGTGTGCGGCGCGTAACTGCCGCGCAACTCGGACGGCTTGCCTTTGTGGAAAGTTAATAGTTCCTCGTTAATTATTTCCCAGCCTGGCATGGTCTTGCTGCTGAAATCCGCGCCGAGGATCAGATCTCCCATATCAGGTTCAGGCGTGAGAGTTTTTGGCACGCGGAAGCTGGTCCCGCAAAATTCACACGAGACCAAGTCGGAGGCTTTGATGGCTTTTTGAGGGAGCGCCGCTCCGCAGTTGGGACAGTTCAGTGCTTGCATAGGTTTTCGGATTATACATGGAAACAAACGCGTTATCGAGGGAGGATATAATCGGGCAAGTTCAACTCAACGGAGTCGTCATGCCCAACAAAATACTCGCCATCATCGCCGAGCAAATCCGATGAACCAGCACGAGATCATCCAAAAAACCGTCGACTACATCAAGCAGGAATTTTCGCGCGATTCATCGGGACACGATTGGTGGCACATCTATCGCGTCTGGCAAACCGCCCTCCACATTTGCAAAATCGAAAAAGCGGATGCCTTCATCGTCCAACTCGCGGCGTTGCTTCACGATCTGGATGACTGGAAGTTCAACGATTCGGATGATGAAACCCCGCTTCGCGCCCAGGGTTGGCTTGATTCACTTTCCCTCAACCCCTCCACCACTGACGCGGTGTGCGCCATCATCAAGCACATCTCCTACAAAGGCGCAGGCGTGGAAAACAAAATGGACTCGCTCGAAGGCTTCATCGTCCAAGACGCTGACCGCCTCGACGCCATCGGCGCGATCGGCATCGCCCGCGCTTTCGCGTATGGCGGATACAAAAATCGTCCGCTCTACGACCCAGCCTCTCCCCCACAACTCCATCAAACCTTCGAGCAATACAAGAACAGCAACAGCGATACGATCAATCACTTCTACGAGAAATTGTTGTTGCTCAAAGACAAAATGAACACAGTCACCGCGAAAAAGATTGCCGAACAACGGCATGAAGTGATGGTGCAATTCTTGAAGCAGTTTATGGATGAGATACGGAACGCGGACTTCAGTCCGCTAACATAGCAGACTGAAGTCTGCGCTCCTGGATCTAAAATGCTCACCCCGTACCTCCTCCGCGCCTACGCATGGATGCAA
>CASGHD010000167.1 GCA_949319575.1 uncultured Anaerolineales bacterium
TATCTCGCTTACGCCATGAGCGTGATCGTGGCGCGCGCCCTGCCTGATGCGCGCGACGGACTCAAGCCTGTACAGCGTCGCATCCTCTACGCGATGTACGATATGGGCATCCGCGCGGACTCGGCGTATAAAAAATCCGCTCGTATCGTGGGTGAAGTGTTGGGTAAATATCATCCGCATGGAGATTCGGCGGTGTACGAGGCGATGGCGCGCATGGCGCAGGATTTTTCGATGCGCACTTTGCTCGTGGATGGTCAGGGGAATTTCGGTTCTGTGGATGGCGACCCGCCCGCCGCGATGCGTTACACCGAAGCGCGTCTCACTAAGGCCGCGCTCGACATTTTATTCGACCTCAACAAAGAAACGGTTAACTTCACTCCCAACTTCGACGACACATTAACCGAGCCGAACGTGTTACCTTCCGCGATTCCGAATCTACTAGTCAACGGCGCGACGGGTATCGCGGTCGGTATGGCGACTTCGATTCCGCCTCATAACCTGAGTGAGGTTGTGGACGCCCTCGTCTACATGATCGAGAAGTGGGAGAAGCTCGACGACATTGACGTGGAGCAATTGATGAAGTTCGTGCAGGGACCAGACTTCCCGACTGGCGGACTCATCGTGCAGGAAAAAGACGAAGAGGGCATCGAAGCCGCGTACGGCTCGGGGCGCGGACGAGTCACCGTGCAAGCAAAGGCGCACGTCGAAGAGATGGAGCGCGGCAAGAATCGCATCATCGTTACCGAACTGCCGTACATGGTCAACAAGTCGAGTCTCATCGAGCGCATCGCTGATTTGGCGCGCGCAGTTTCCACGTCCGATGCGGAGCGGATGATGTTGATCACTTCATCCAGATTCTTCAATGCGATTAAATATCCCTCCAGGATGTGCGCGCGCGCCTTGGCTTTTTCCAGATCGAATTCAGCGCGTCTTTTTACGACGGTCAGCCTGTGTTCAATGTAGACGCGTAATGCCTGCTTCAACGTGAGCGTGCGCGGCTCGCCATCCACGAGCGCGAGTAGGTTGATGCTGAACGTGGTCTGCATCGGCGTGCGTTTGTAGAGATCGCGCAACACGACATCGGGATCAGCATTCTTCGTCATCTCCAACACGATGCGCATGCCCTGACGATCCGATTCATCGCGCAGGTCAGACAAGCCTTCGAGATAACCCTCGCGCGCGAGATCGGCGATGCGTTCGATGAGACTCGACTTGTTGACCATGTACGGCAGTTCGGTGACGATGATGCGATTCTTGCCGCGCTCCATCTCTTCGACGTGCGCCTTTGCCTGCACGGTGACGCGTCCGCGCCCCGAACCGTACGCGGCTTCGATGCCCTCCGCGTCTTTTTCCTGCACGATCAACCCGCCTGTGGGGAAGTCGGGTCCCTGCACGAACTTCATCAATTGATCAACGTCAACGTCATCAAGTTTCTCGTATTTATCGAGCATGTACACGAGCGCGTCAACAATTTCGCTGAGATTGTGTGGCGGAATCGAAGTCGCCATGCCCACTGCGATGCCCGTCGCGCCGTTGACCAGCAGATTCGGAATCGCGGCAGGTAAAACGTTGGGCTCGGTTAATGTGTCGTCGAAGTTCGCGGTGAAGTTAACAGTTTCTTTATTGAGATCAAATAAAATGTCGAGCGCGGCGTTGGTGAGACGCGCTTCGGTATAACGCATCGCGGCGGGCGGGTCGCCGTCCACGGAACCAAAATTCCCCTGACCATCCACGAGCAAAGTACGCATCGAAAAATCCTGCGCCATGCGCGCCATCGCTTCGTATACAGCCGAATCTCCATGCGGATGATATTTACCCAACACTTCACCCACGATACGAGCGGACTTTTTATACGATGAGTCCGCGCGGATGCCCATATCGTACATCGCGTAGAGGATGCGGCGTTGCACAGGCTTGAGCCCATCGCGCGCGTCGGGCAGGGCGCGCGCCACGATCACGCTCATCGCATAATCGAGATACGACTGCTGCATTTCGGCGTCAATGTCTATTTTTTTAATGAGACCAAGTTCCATGATGAAATCCTTTTTGAACCGCTAAGAGCGCGAAGTTCGCCAAGAAAAATTTTTATATTCTTCGCGCGCTTGGCGTCACTTCGACCTGCTCAGTGCAAGGCGTAGCGGTTAAGTTTTGCTGAATGTATGTTCTATTGCGGGGGCAATCTTACGGGGAAAGAGGGGATGCGTCAAGGAAGGATGAGCGTCCCTGAATTGGAGCCTTCATGGGATGTATGAAAGCGATTTGGTCACGCATTGCCCGCGCAGGTCCGAGTCGGTGCACAAGGTGATCGAAATGGACATGTTGTGCGAGTTCAGGTTGAATGGGAAGGTGGGCGTGCTGAGACGCACTGTTCCGCCCTGGATCAAATAATCCGAGGGTTCCTGCGCCCCGCCGCAACCGTCCACGAAAGTGAAATCATTCGCGGTGGCAGAGCGGAAGGTGTTCGTGTCGAGGTCGCGCACGGTCAGGCTGACGGATTCAAAGAGTTGGTCGCTGATGCTTTTCAGGCGAATATCGGACCAGAAATCGTTGGAGCATTTGCCCATGCCCAGATAGGTGATCTCGAAGTCTGCGGGACGCGCGAACGGAGGCGTCTGCACGAGAAGCATTGCATAGTTGCCGGTAATCAACGCGTACTCGCCGGACATCCAGCAAAATTCTGCGCCCACGTCCGGGTTACGCACATACCAATATTTCCCAGTGACATGCCGTCCGACGATCTCGGTGGTTTCGCCCACGAGCAGGATGCCCACTTTTTCATACTCTTTTCCCGGTCCCATCCTGCAAAATGTATCCACAACGACGGAAATCATGGGTTTCTCCGGCGTGGTGGTGAACTCAATGGTCGGCGTGGGAGAGGGAGTGTCGGTTGGCGCGAGTGTGGGGCTTGCGCCGGTCAGCGGCGGAGCGGATGCCGTGTCCTGGACCTGAATCGCGGCGATGGTTTCGACGATGGCAGTCTGTGCCGCGTTCGGATCTGTGGTGGGAACAAGGGGAGCGGTCCCGCCGCAGGCGAGGGATGCCAATAGAAGCGCTATGATAAAAAGTGTGAAGGAGGATTTCGTAGGCATGGGTTTCCTTTGGTTATCCCAATGATAATACCATCCCGGTCTAATCGGGGAGCCAGAGCAGGAATCCCTTCGATAGAAACTTCTTCTGTAAATTGACCTTGAATCCTTTTCTCGCCAGTGATTCTGCTGTGGCTATGAACCACTGCCTAACCCCGTATGTTTTCATCGTATAGTTCTCTTTCGCCGATTGCTTCCATGCTTCGAAAAAATCGTAAATTGGTTCGCCTGTGACCACGTGATGAATCAAATTCTTCGGCAGGATCGTTTGAAATTCCTCCACATCGAAACCCAATCGGAAGTTCGTGCTGAACACCAGCGCCTCGAATCTCCAGTCTCCAGTCTCTAATTCTCCAATTCTCTTTTCCTGCGCTTCGACACTGCTCAGGGGAAACTTTCCACCTTCTAATTTACGCGCGATATTTGCCGACCAAAGTTGACCATACGGCGTGGACGTCCCCTCGATCATCAACCCTCCCGGCAAAACGTACCCCGCGAGTCGCTCATAGGCGGGGGCAAAATCCTTTTCTTCATATTGGCGCAAAACGTTGAACGCGCGGATCAAACGAACATGCTCCCCCGCTTGCAAAGGCAAATTGAATCCTCCCAAACGGAAAGATGTTTTTTCATCGACGAATGGCAGCGCGGCTTCCACGCGTTCCTTGTCGATCTCCACGCCGAGGATTTTTAAATTCGGGTTCACGCGTCGAAAACGCGAAGCGGATTCAAGCGTGGTGCGCGCGTCGTAGCCGTAACCGAGGTCGACGAACAGGCTACGGGCGAACCAGCCGTCCATTCGCGAGAGAAGCGAGGGTTCGTAGAGCAGGATGAAATTGTCCACGCGGCGGAGTCGGTTGGCGGCGGTTTTCCCGCGCGTGGGAAGTCCCTCTGGTTTTTTTGAAATGCGTGGGTGTGGCATACAACCTCAGCCACAGGTTTCACGGAATAGAGCGGATCGGTAAAACAATCTGTGAGAATCTGTATTCTCTGTGGCAAAAAATGATTGGCATTATAACTCTCGCGAGGGAAAGATAAAAAAATGGGACACGGTGGTTGCCGTGTCCCATTTTTTGTTAGTCAGCCGCGGAGGCGTCTGGCGAAATTAGCGCGTCGCCTTCTGCAAGGACAATGTCTTCGCTCTTGACCGGCTCTTTGATGAAGCCGGTGCCGGCGGGGATCAATTTGCCGATGATCACGTTCTCTTTCAAGCCGCGCAACGGGTCGCTGGTGGAGCCAATTGCCGCGCCCGCCAGCACTTTGATGGTGTGCTGGAAGGACGATGCCGAGAGGAACGAGTCGGTGCTGAGCGAGGCTTTGGTTACGCCGAGCAACACTTCGGAGAACTTCGCGGGCTGTTTGCCGTCGGCAAGCAACTGTTCGTTGATCTTGCGGAGTTCGAGGCGGTCAACCGGGTCGCCGGGCAGGAATTTTGAATCGCCGGGGCGGGTGATCTGCACTTTGCTCAACATCTTGCGGATGATCACCTCGAAGTGTTTGTCGTGGATGTTCTGCCCTTGCGAGCGGTACACCTTTTGCACTTCGGTCATCAAATACATTTGGCAGGCTTCGCGCCCTTGAATTTTCAACACGCGGTGCGGGTTGAGCGAACCTTCGGTCAGCGGTGTGCCGGCTTCGATCTTTTCGCCGTCTTTTACGAGCAGGCGGGAGGTGGTTGGAACTTCGTTGATGGATTCTTCGCGGCGGTCATACGAGACGACCACCTTGCGGTCCTTCTTTTCGACGCGAACGCGGCCGCCGTGCTGGGCGACGATCTTCGCCTCGTCTAATGTGGCGAGCGTTTCGCCCGCCTTGACCTCTGCCTCATCCTTGACGATGAACTTCCAATCTTCGGGGATGCTGTATTCGTCGCTGATGAGCTCGCTCTGCTCGATGATCACTTCGCGCAGGTCGGCGTATTTTTCAGATTGTTTAATGCGCACTGTGCCGCTGATCTCTGCCACGACGGCTTCTCCCTTGGGCATCTTTCGCGCTTCGAAGAGTTCTTCCACGCGCGGCAGACCGGTGGTGATGTCTGCGCCCATGGCGGCGACACCGCCGGTGTGGAAGGTGCGGAGCGTGAGTTGTGTGCCCGGCTCGCCAATGGACTGCGCGGCGACAATACCGACGGCGGAGCCGAGTCCCACCATCAAGCCGCGTCCGAGATCAAGCCCATAGCACTTGGCGCAGATGCCGTGTTGTAAAACGCACGTGAGCGGCGAGCGCGCCTTCACCTCTTCCACGCCGGAAGCGGCGATCTTGCGCGCCATATCCTGGGTGATCACGTCGTTGTATTCGCCGAGCACTTCGCCGGTCTTCGGGTCAATGACCTGCTCGGCGAGCAAACGGCTGAACAAGCGACTGCTGAGTGATTGGCCCGCCACATCGTCGCGGCGGCGGATGATCGCGCCGTCGCGCGTGCCGCAGTCGGATTCGTTGATGATGATGTCTTGCGCGATGTCCACGAGGCGGCGGGTGAGATAACCGGCGTCGGCGGTACGAAGAGCCGTGTCTGCCAGACCTTTGCGCGCGCCGTGAGTCGAGATGAAATATTCCTGCGCGGTGAGTCCTTCGCGGAAGTTGGAGCGGATCGGCATCGGGATGATGCGCCCGGATGGATCAGCCATAAGCCCGCGCATGCCCGCCAACTGACTGATGGTCGAGAATCCGCCTTTGGTCGCGCCGGAGGAAGCCATGATCGAGAGGTTGCCATCCGGGTCCATGTGTTTCTTGACGGCGTCAGAAACTTTTTCGGTGGTAGCCTGCCAGATTTCGATCTCGCGCTCGTTCTTTTCCTGCTCGGTGAGCAAGCCGCGGCGGAAGTCGCGTTGCACGAGTTCGACGGCTTTGAGGGCTTCGTCGATAATGACCTTGCGTTCCGGCGGGATGGAGATATCGGCAACGGCGAGAGTCGTGCCGGATTTCATGGCATATTCAAAGCCGAGAGTTTTGATGTTATCGGCGGTGTCGGTTGTTTTTTCCTGCCCGCACAGTTCGTACACCTCGGCGATCAAATCTTTCACGCCGCCTTTATCGAGCTTCTCGTTCACGAACTGCACTTCCGGAGGGAGAATGCGGTTGAAGATAACGCGGCCCACTGTCGTGTCGATGAGACGCGTGACCGGTTCTTCGAGGCGGTCGCCTTTATCATCGTACCAGGTGTTGGCGAGTAATTTGATCTCGGAATGGACTTCCACCTGATCCAGGGCGTACGCCATCTCTACTTCATCCATGTCGGCGAAGGCGCGTCCATCACCTTTGTGGTTCGCTTTCTTTTCCATTGTCAGGTAATACACGCCCAGCACCATATCCTTCGAAGGCGAGATGATCGGTTCGCCATCGGCGGGTTTCAGCAGGTTTTTGGAGGCAAGCATGAGATCGCGCGCTTCCTTCACAGCCTTCTGCGAAAGCGGAACATGCACAGCCATCTGGTCGCCGTCAAAGTCTGCGTTGAAGGCGGTGGTAACGAGCGGATGCAACTGGATTGCCGAGCCTTCGATGAGGAGCGGTTCGAATGCCTGGATGCCCAACCGGTGCAACGTGGGCGCGCGGTTCAATAACACGGGGCGGTCGCCGATGACGCCTTCCAACGCTTCCCATACTTCGGGGCGGTTGCGTTCGATCAGGCGGCGGGCTCCCTTCACGTTGGCGGCGTAGTTATTTTTCACAAGCCACGCAATGACGAACGGACGATAGAGTTCAAGAGCCATGCTCTTGGGAAGTCCGCATTGATATAGTTTGAGTTGTGGGCCCACCACGATCACCGAACGACCGGAATAATCCACGCGTTTGCCGAGCAGGTTGCGGCGGAAGCGGCCCTTCTTGCCTTTGAGCATGTCGCTCAGAGATTTGAGTTCGCGGCGTCCGCGGCGGGAGAGGGCTTTGCCGCGCTGTGAATTGTCGATAAGGCTGTCTACGGCTTCTTGCAACATGCGCTTCTCGTTGCGGATGATGACATCCGGCGCGCCGAGTTCGAGCAGTCTCTTCAAGCGGTTGTTGCGGTTGATAACGCGGCGATACAGGTCGTTCAAATCGGAAGTGGCGAAGCGTCCGCCGTCGAGTTGCACCATCGGGCGCAGGTCAGGAGGGATGACCGGCAGGATGGTGAGGATCATCCATTCGGGGCGGTTGCCGGAGCGTTTGAACGCCTCCGCAACTTTCAAGCGGGTGGTCGCCTTCTTGCGCTTCTGCTTGCTCTTGGTGGTTTTTACCTCGTGCCAGAGTTCTTCGGCGAGTTTATCGAGGTCGAGGCGTTCTAGCACGTCATAGAATGCCTCAGCGCCCATATCTGCGCGGAAGACCTGCCCCCAGCGTTGCTTTAATTCGCGATAGCGGATTTCGCTGAGGAAGGTGAACGGGCGCAGTTCGAGCAATTCGTCGCGCTGGCGGGAGGATTGGTTCGAGGAAACCGAAGTCTGCTCTTCGAGTTGCGAACGTAGGGCCTCCATTTTCATGTCCGCGTCGGCCTTGACGCGACCCGCGTCCATTTTGAGGTCTTCGAGTTCTTTCGCGCGCTGGTCTTTCAATTCATTTTCCAGCGTTTCGAGTTTCTTTTGGACGATCTTCTGCACCTGCGTGATGTGCTTTGCCGCAACCTTGTCTCCGGCATCGAGGATCTTGTCATCGGTCAGGTCGAAAGTCACTGCCTTCTTGGCGTGCTCGCCCATCTGGTCTTGCAGGAGTTTTTCGAGCTTCTGCCCCACCTTGATGACGGGGTCCATTTTCTCGGCAATGACTTCGTCGTATCCCTGCTCGAGGTTGGCGCGTTTTTGCGCGATCTCGTTCAACGTGTGATCGCGCTTGGTTTTGACCTCAGCGATCTTGGTGTTGACGCCGGCCGCCTGTTCGCGCTCGGTATCCGAGATTTCATCTTCGATTCGTTTCAGGGCTTTGGTGCGGGCTTCCTCATCCACGTAGGTGACGATGTACTGGGCGAAGTACAGCACGCGGTCGAGGTTGCGGCGTGAAATATCCAGCAACATGCCGAGGTACGATGGGATGCGGCGCGTGTACCAGATGTGCGCAACCGGGGTGGCAAGGTTGATGTGCCCCATGCGCTCGCGGCGCACGGCGGCTCGCGTCACTTCGACGCCGCACTTATCACAGGTGATTCCTTTGTAACGGGGGTTTTTGTATTTGCCGCAGTAGCATTGCCAATCGCGCTGGGGTCCGAAAATGGCTTCACAGAACAAGCCATCTTTTTCGGGGCGCAGGCGGCGGTAGTTGATGGTTTCGGGCTTGAGTACCTCGCCATATGACCACGACATGATCGTCTGAGGCGAGGCGAGGCTGATACGGAGTGCGGTTAATCCCTTGGTTTCCACGTGTTTTCTCCTGAAAGAAGGTTTAGGAGTATGCTTGTCTCTATACAGCGTGTAGTCGGCTGGTATCAGAGACAAACAAAGGCAAGCGCTTCCAGGTTATTTTCTGAAGCGCTTGCTGGTAAGTACTCGTTTTTTACATCCAACAACGGTAATTATACGCGTTAAAAAAGGAGAGTCAAGGCTGGCGCATAAGAGTTACATTGGAAGATCGTCCCGCAGGTTTTCGTGAACAGGCGTATTGACGTAATGAACCTGCGGGACGATTTAGGCGAGTAGGCTTTTTGCAAAGGATAACAACCTCTGTATATCCTTGTAATCGGTGACCATGCCGACCGAGATGCGCACCGCGCCGGTGGATTTGCCGTCTATGCACGCGCGGAAGTCGTCAATCGTCAGGCGATCCTCGTGACCGGGACTGGTGAAGCAGACATCCAATTCGACCCGCGAAATTTCAAGCGCAACCTCCCCGGCGCCGGGGTTACAGAAACATCCAGTTCGTAGTGAAATGTTGGAGTTGTTTGCCTGTGATTCGATAAAACGATGATCGAGAACACTGCCGTCTTTGTCGTAAAAATTGACCGTGACCGCCCCGCCTCTTCCTGCTGTGGAAGTTGGTCCGTACACCCGCACGAGGGGCGCGCCATTGCTATGTTTCAGCGCGGTGAGGTTATCCAACAACCAACCGGTCAGGCAATGGACGCGTTCGTGGATCACATCATAGCCGATGGACTCGATATGTTTGAGTCCGATCTCGATCGCGGGGATGTTGAGGTAGTCGATCGTGCCGTCCTCGAACGCGGACGAGCCATCCGCCATGTAAAATTTATCGCCTTGCACCGACGCGACGGTGATCGTCCCGCCCGCGAACCATGGACGATGCAATTTTGCCAGCGCGGATTTTTTTGCGATCAACGCGCCCAGCCCGGTGGGATAGCCGAACATTTTATAAAACGAGATCGGCACAAAATCGGGTTTGACCTTGCCCAGGTCCAATTTGCTGGTTGGCACGAACGCGGCGGCGTCGAGCAAAACGTCCCAGCCGTGTTTGCGGGCTTCCTCGATCCACTCAAGCGGGTGTTGCACGGAGGAGAAGTTCGATTGCGCGGGATAAGCGAACAGGTTGTGACCGCTTTCCGATGGGCGAGCCAGTTCGAGGCTGAGTTGCGAAGCGTCTGCATTCATGTCGGGCAATGCGACCGGGATGTACGTCACCTCGGCGCCGCGCGCGTGGGCGAATTCCCGAATCCCGTTGACCGAGTTGTGGTTATCGAACGTGAGCAGGTAGCGCCCGTTTGCAAATGGATACGACTCGCCGACAAGTTTCAACGCGCCGCTGGCGTTGGGCGTGAAGATGGCAAGGTATTCATCCGGGTCGGCGTTGAAGAAATGCAACACATATTCGCGCGCGTGTTCGATCAGTTGCGTGGCGGCAAGCGAGGTGGGGTTGGTGGAGTGCGGGTTGCCGAAGACATGCTCGGTGAGGAGTTTGTTATGACGCCGCAATTGTGAATCGGCGTACAGCCCGCCGCCGGTGTAGTCGAGGTAGACGTGCCCGCCGAGATCGAGCCGGGAATAATCGGTGGCGCGCAGATCGTCGATGATCTTCGTGGTGGGATAGGTGGGATACGATTTCAGGAAATTGACGAACTCAAGGTCGGGTTTATCCATGTGATTTCCTCGCGGCAATTATAATACCCTCATGCCTCGCATTTGCATTTTCCCCCGCGTGGAGGGATTTGGCGGCGTCACATCCTTTCGACTCAAATTTGAAAGCGGACTCCGCGCCCGCAATGTGGACGTGACTTACGATCTGAATCAACCAGCGGATGCCGTCCTCGTTCTCGCCGGGACGAAGAACCTGCCTCGCCTGCGTCAGGCGCGTTCGCAGGGACAGCGAATCGTCCAGCGTCTTGATGGCTTGAACTGGGTTCACCGTGTGCGTTGGTCTGGCTTGCGTTACACACTCCGCGCGATCTACGGCAATTGGAATCTTTCATTCCTTCGAAAACATCTGGCAGACAAAGTGATCTATCAAAGTCAATTCGTCAAAGGCTGGTGGGAGGATTGGTATGGCGCGGCGCGTGTTCCGTCAGCGGTGATTCTCAATGGCGTTGATTTGAATTTGTATTCCCCCGTTGGCGCGCACGAACGCCCAACGGATTGTTATCGCCTGCTCGTGGTGGAGGGAAGCCTCGCGGGCGGATTGGATTCAGGTTTATTTTACGCGGTTGATTTGGCAAAGCAGTTATCGAAGAAACATAAAATCGAACTCGTTGTCGTCGGTCGCGTGGATGCGAGCGCGAAAAAGAAATTGGGAGAACAAAAAGATTTCCAACTCCGTTTTGTTGATTCGATGCCGCGCGAGGAGATTCCGTTTCTTGAACGCTCATCTCATTTGCTGTTTTCTGCGGAGGTGAATCCGCCGTGCCCGAATTCGGTCATCGAAGCGCTGGCGTGCGGATTGCCTGTCGTCGGTTTCGACACCGGCTCGCTTTCCGAACTTGTGCAAGGAGATGCCGGCCGGCTTGTTGTTCACGGCGCAAACCCGTGGAAGTTGGAGCGACCAGACATCCCGTCGCTGGCGGAGGCGGCGGAGGAAGTCTTGCGTGACAATGACCGCTTCCGCAAATCCGCGCGCGAGAGGGCGGAGGTTGTGTTTGGATTGGATACAATGGTGGATGAATATTTGAAGATGTTGTTGTCATAAGACGGACGATGGACGATAGACCGTTGACCATACGTCCATCGTCCATTATCTATGGTCAGCGGCGAATCAGAAGATTCCAGAAACAGGAGAACCCTCAATGACGAACGAAGAAATCATCGCTTTCCTGAAAAAACATTTGCAATCCATTCAGGAGAACGACACAAAAATGTATAACGAAACCACCGCCGAGGATTTGACTCTCTACGAGTGGTGGATCACGCCGCATCGCATTGACGGGCTTCCCTTCCATGAATTTATGATGTCGTCCAACGCGGAACGTGGCACGGTCTTCGGCGCGGATGCGAAGGGGAAATCTACCACTCGATTCGATCTCTCGAACCTGCATGTTCAACGCTATGGCGACACCGCGATTGCAAGTTATACGTTGCTCATCAGCACAGCATCAGCGGAGGGAGTGAAGGTCGCGTCTCACAACGAAAGCCGTGTGATGGTGAAGTTGGACGGCGCGTGGAAAGTTGTCCATGCGCACAAGTCCCCCGCGTGGCAGGCTCCGCATATTCCATCATGAACCGATTCGCTGGCAAACTTGCCCTGCAACAACGCGCGCTTCCCACGTATCGCGCTCCGTTCTTTGACCTGCTCGCCTCGCGTTGCGACGGCGGGATGAGCCTGTTCACCGGGGTGCCGCGTGCGAGTGAGGGAATCACTACAACAGGCGAGTTACAAGTTGCGAGTTACAAGTTGGGAAAAAACATCCACCTCTTCGGCGGTCCGCTTTATCTTTGCTATCAACAAGGATTGCTCAACTGGCTCGAAGAATGGAATCCCGACGCGCTGATCGTGGAAGCCAACCCGCGTTATCTTTCCACCTCTTCCGCTGTAAATTGGATGCACGCGCAAGATAAGCCGGTCATCGGCTGGGGACTTGGCGCGCCGCCGGTCAGCGGATTTCGAGAACAGAGGAGGATTAGTTTCCTCCGTCAATTCGACGCGCTGATCGCGTACAGTCAACGCGGCGCGGATGAATACGCCGACCTGGGCTTTCCGCTCGATCGTATTTTCGTCGCGCATAATTCCGTCTCGCCTTCGCCAACGTGGGAAATGCCTCAGCGACCCTTGACCTTCGACCTTCAACCTGTAATTCTTTTCGTGGGCCGTTTGCAACTCCGCAAGAATGTGGACTTGTTACTCGGCGCGTGCGCGGAGATTCAAAATATACGGCTGGTCATCGTCGGCGATGGACCGGAGCGGGAGGAATTTGAATCGCTCGCGGCTGAAATTTACCCATCCGCGGAATTTGTAGGGGCGAAACATGGCGAGGAGTTGGCAATCTATTTTGCCGAAGCAGACCTGTTCGTCCTGCCGGGCACCGGGGGGTTAGCCGTGCAGGAGGCGATGAGTCACGGCTTGCCGGTCATCGTGGCGCAGGGAGACGGCACGCAGGATGACCTGGTACGCGAAGGGAATGGATGGCAGGTTCCGCCCGATGATCTCGACGCGCTGGTCGCCGCAATGAAAGACGCGCTATCGGATGTAGCGCGCCTGCGACGGATGGGGGAAGAGTCGTTTCGGATCGCGAGGGAGGAGATCAATATCGAAAGAATGGCGGATGTGTTCGCGGCCGCGCTGAACGCGCTAACCGTCAAATGATTGGAGCGCCTCTTCCATGTTATTGTAGACCGGTATGTTTTGCACAAAGCCGGTAATGTTCAGGATGTAATAGATCTGCGGGTTCGAGCAGATCATTTTAAAGTATGGAGACTTGTATTGTTCCTTCTCGTGTCTGTTGATCGTCTCAGCATCGCGCGGCGGGGTGAACAGTTTGAACGCGCCTTGAATGCCGCGCAAGCCCGCGCTGGATAACACATCCAGACCGGAGGTGTCTAACACGAGATGCCGCGCCCCATCTTCGTACGCCTGTCTGACCGCATCCAGTAACTGGTGTTCGGTCGCGCCGTGCAGGTGACCGGCGAGATCCAAAATTGTCACCGAAGCATTGCCCTGCACATGCGAAGTTGAGATCGTCAGTTCGCTCATGGTTCATTCTCCTCGATTCCGTTCCACGTTCACCCACATTTGCTCGCCGTTGGTGGTGATCTCGATCCAGCCGTTCTGATCGGTGCGCAACAACTCATGATCTTGGATCGCCACTAGCGTTTCATCGTCCGGCATCCCGTTCTCGTCGCCGGCGGCAACGTTCAACACGATCAACTCCGGGTTGAGATTCACGATCCATTCCGGCGGGTTGGAGGGAGCATATCCCGAGTCTGCCAGCGATAGCGCGCTCACGGGTCCAACCGACAGACCGTCGCGCAGTTCGGCGATGGCTTCGAAACTCATGCCGATGGGCAATACCGCGCGGAAGTTCTGCCACTCTATTAATAACACCGAACCGCGCGCGCCCGTTGTGAGCGCTCGCAACGTGGCGCCGTCGCCGAGGTCGAGCGTGTGATTCGTTTCCGCGAATGTCACAGGGATGGCTTGCAGGGTGAGGTATTCGTACAACACGCGCGAGGAAAACGATCCCTGTCGGTTGCCGCTCCACAACACATTATCGGGCTTGTAGCGTTCGAGCGCGCGCGGCAGTGACGCGACCTGCTCCTCGTCCGTGTTGGCGACGATGAGCCAGTCGAGCGAGCGGTCGAAAGCGGAGACGCGCCTGCCAAGTTCGTCTGACAGGATTGTTACACTGGGTCCGCCGTTGATGAGGATGTTCTTGCCCGTCGGCGTTTTAATGAGGACGGCATCCGCCGAGCCGACATCGAGGAAGGTGATGTGCAGGAGTCTGTCTGGGACAGAGGACGCCGCGCGCCAGACGAGGAGCAGGGCGATCGTCAACAGGACGATTGCGCTTCCCGCGCCAAGTGTGCCTGCCTTTGCCCGTAGGGTGTGGATCCGCTCCCGAAGGGCAGACCAGTTGAAGGTTAGGGAAAGAAGCGCGATGTAGAACAGGAGAACGAACACGAAAGAGAAATCCCCCAGAAAGATCGTCCCGCGTGGAATGCGGTCGAAGAGTTCAACGACGCGGATGGTGTACAGCGCGAACGGGTAGGCAACCCACGCCGCGAGTTGACCCAGCGGCAACCAGATCAGGCTGAGGAGCGCCGCGACTCCGCCGAGGATCATCACCGCTGGTTGCGCCGGCAGGATGAACGGGTTGGCGAGGAACGAAACGAGCGAGATGCGTTGGAAGTGATATGCCATGATGGGAATGGTGGTGAGTTGGGCGGCGAAAGTGAGGAGGACAAAATCTGAAAGAGGTTGGGTGATTTTTTCGACAGTGGTTGCGCCAAGAAAGCGATGCAGGAGATTCGACGCAGCCTGTGAAAAAGGCTCGGCGTAGAGGATGAGACCCAGCGTGGCAAAGAACGAGAGCTGGAAGCCGACGTCCCAAATATACAACGGATTCCACGCGCACATCAACATTGCCACGGCGAGCAGGGTGTTCATGGCAAATTGCCGACGCCCGATCTGCCGCGCGAACAGCGCAAAAGTCCCCATGATTGCGGCGCGCACTACTGCCGCGTCGCCTCCGACGAGCAAGGTGTAAAAGATGATCCCGAACACGGCAAGCGCCGACCCCCAGCGCGGACCGAAGAAGCGGCTGAACAATGTGAAGAAAATCCCCGCAATGATGCTGATGTTGAAGCCCGAGATGGCGATAATATGCGCGGTGCCGGTGTTCTTGAATGCGCCTTGCAGTTCTTTGGTGAGTCCCGTATCCACGCCGAGGAGGATGCCCGCCAGCAGGGACGATTCGGGGTCGGGGAAGATGCGGTAAATGTTGGCGAGCGATTTTTCCTTGAGGGCGTAGAGCGCGGCGGAGAAAATGTTGCCGCCATTGCCAGGCAGGACTGTTACCTCCGCGTTGGACATGTAGGAGTGGATGTTTTGCGCGGCAAGGTAATCGCGGTACGAGAAGTCTTCGTTTTCAGGCGGGGTTTTGAGCTTGCCGCGCAGGCGGATAATTTCGCCGTAGTGAAAGACCTGGTTGGCATCCACACGCGCGAGGAGCAAACCATCGGCTTCGAGATCGCCGTCGCCGGTGTCGACGGCGGTCACTTGCAAGCGGAGGTTGGTGTACGAGTCGCGGTAATCGGGCGGCTCGATGAGATAACCGGTCATGAGCAAATCGTAATTGCGATCGTTGTAGAAGGCGATATGGAACGCGTCGAAGTTGGGAACCGAATATTGGTAGCGGGCTGAACCGAGGAAGAGGGAGGCGAAAAGGATGAAGGAGAACGGGGAGAGGAAAGGTGAATGATGAAGACGGGTGATGATGATTCGGGCGAGGATGGCGAGAAGAATGAAGAGGAGAGCAAGCCCAAACCAAATCCAAATCGGCAGGGAGAGATACCTGGCGAGCGCAATCCCCCCAAGGAAAGCGAGCGACACCCACACCAACGGAAGGTGCGTTGACAAGTATGCTTGAGCGCGACTCAGCGTTGAGGTTTGCATTCTGTTCGCATCATAGCATAATTTGAATGGGGGAGGATACAATCAACGCGCATGAAACGAATCGCTCTCACGAGTACGCTGGGGATCGTCACGCTTGGGGTCATGTTGGCGGTCGCATGGTTCGCGCCGCTTCCGCTCGAACCGTTCCTTGATTTTCAAGTGCTCTACCGGGCAGATACCGGGCTCCTGCGCGGCATCCCGTTGTATGACCTGGCAAGCCAGGAGCAGATGGTGGCAAACGATCTTGGCGTCGCTGTAGAGCAGGTATTCGTCCTGCCTTATCCATATCCGCCGTGGTACGCGCTGGCAACCCTGCCTCTTGCCCTGCTTCCCATTCCGATTGCTGTGCGGATGTGGTTCATGCTCAACGCCGCCATGCTCATGCTCTCGGTCTGGTGCATCACGCATGGATGGACCCCCCGTTCGCGCCTGATTTCGTTTGTTCTGGCTCCCTTATTTTTCCCCAGCCTGGGGGCGCTGATGGTTGGGCAATACGTTTTCCCTACCATGTTGGGGATGGCAATGACGGTCTATGCCCTGCGCCAGAAGAATGTGACGGTCCTCGCCCTGGGCATGGCATTAGCGACGTTCAAGCCGCACGTGGGAGGATTCGTCTTGCTTGCAGTGGTTGTCCACCTCTGGATGCGCCGCGACGATTTCGCTGTGCGCGCGTTGAAGAGCGTCGCTGTGACCGGCGTGTTTCTATTTGTCATCGGGTTTCTCGCGGATGGGAACTGGGTGACCAAGTACTGGGGGTCGCTCTTCGCGTTCAAGGGGGTGTCGGGGTGCAGGATGTGCGTCAGCCTGCCAATGGCGATCACCACGCTGGGCGGTTTTGGATTCGATCAGGCGTTCCTTGTGTCGCTCGCGTTGTTGGTCGGTTTTGTTGTTCTGCTTGCGCGCGTGTTTCCTCAATTGAACGATGGCAGGCTGGTGGCTTTGTTTGCGTGCATGGCGTTACTCGTGAACCCCTACCTGCAAAATTATGACTTTGCCTTCGCGTGGATTCCGCTGATGGCGTGCGTGGGTTTTGCGCGTTCGCGCGTCGCGCGGCTCGCCGCCCTGTTGGCATTCATTCTCCCATGGATCGGTTTTTCGCTATGGGGGCGCGGCGGAGACTTTACACTACTGATTTCGACGGCGATATTGATGGGCGCATTGATGATGGATATTGAGAAGGAATAGGGGCGGATCTGTTCACCCCCACGAAATTAGGGAGTGACGAAACAAGTGTGTAAAAAACCTCTTTGCCACATATGACGCTGAGAGCGTAGAGAGAAAATCTCAAAATCTCTGCGCGCTCTGTGGCCTTACACGCCAGAATAGCTATTCCCCGAAATTACATCCATCTCCACGTTGTTCCATCTTTGCTATCTTCAATGGACACGCCCATCCCTTTGAGCTGGTCGCGGAGTTCATCCGACCGCGCCCATTGTTTTTGCTTTCGCGCTTCCGCGCGTTCGGCGATGAGCGCGACGACCTTTGATTCGTTTTCGCTGGAGCCGGTCTTTTCTTTGAGTTGCAAGCCAAGCACGCCGGTGAGTTCACGTAAAGTTTTCTGTGCAGGTTCGAGTTGAGCATCCGTCGCGCCGTTGTCGCGGGCGGTGTTGATCGCTTTGACGAGTTCATGCAACGCGGCAAGCGCGAGCGGGGAGTTGAAGTCGTCGTCCATCGCGTTGGTGAAAGACTGACGAATCGCTTCGGCTTGCGCGGCGAGTTCGGCGGCGGTCCCAGCGGAGAGTCCGCTTGACGACGCTGACGCGGAGGCAGGCCGAAGCGCGGACTTGAGGCGATCCAACGATTTTTCGGCGGCGTCTTGGGTCTCGTCGTTGAAGATCAGCGGCGCGCGGTACGATCCCATCAGCACGAGCATCCGCATGACATCCGCGTCGCGCGTTTTCAAAAAATCTTTGATGCTGACGATGTTGCCGAGGCTCTTGGACATTTTCTCGCCGCCGAGTTGCAACATGCCGTTGTGAATCCAATAGCGCGAAAATTGTTTGCCCGTGTACGATTCGGTTTGCGCGATCTCGTTTTCGTGATGCGGGAAGATCAAATCGTTGCCGCCGCCGTGAATGTCAATCTGTTCGCCGAGTTCGGCGAGGTTCATCGCGGAACATTCGATGTGCCAGCCGGGGCGTCCCTTGCCCCACGGACTGTCCCACGAAATTTCGCCGGGCTTCGCGGCTTTCCACAACGCAAAATCCATCGGATGATTTTTCGCCTCGCCCACCTCGATGCGCGCGCCGGCTTGCATATCATCCAATTTGCGACCGGAGAGTTTGCCGTAATCTTTGTCTTCGGTGACGCTGAAATACACATCGCCATTCGAGGCGGCGTATGCGGCTTCTTTTTGGATCAGCCCTTGAATGAATTCGATGATGAGCGGCATGGTCTTGCTCACCTGCGGATTCGATGTGGCGGGAAGCACGTTCAAATTTTTCAGATCGTCCGCGTAATCTTCGATGTAACGCTGTGAAAGTTTGAGCGGATCCTCGCCGAGTTGCTTAGCGCGGTTGATGATCTTATCGTCCACGTCGGTATAGTTCATCACGTGTTTGATGTTGTAGCCGCGATATTCGAGATAACGGCGGATGATGTCGAACACGATCGCAGACATAGCGTGACCGACATGCGCGTCGTTATACACCGTCACACCGCAGACGTACATCTTGACCGTGTTCGGCTCGAGAGTTTGGAATTCTTCTTTTTTACGGGTGAGGGTGTTGTAGAGACGGATCATTTTTTACCTGCGGTACACAAGTAGACAAGTACACACGTAGACAGGCACACACGTACACAAGCGCAGTCGCATTATATGTTTACCTGTCTACTTGTTTACCTGTTTACTTGTTTCCTTGTTTACTTCTTCCTTTTCCATTATCGTCTTCCACCCGCGCGAAGATCATGCGACCCGCCGCAGTTTGGAGGACTTTGGTGACGACGACTTCTTTATATTCGCCGATGTAATCGTGACCGTTCTCCACCACCACCATCGTGCCGTCGTCCATGTAGCCCACGCCCTGACCATGTTCCTTGCCCTCCTGGAAGATGTTCAAGGTCATGCGTTCGGCGGGCAGGACAACAGACTTCACCGCGTTGGCGAGTTCGTTGATGTTGAGGATCGTCACGCCTTGCAGTTCGGCGATCTTGTTCAAATTGTAATCGTTGGTGAGGATCGGGCATTTCAACTGCTTGGCAAGCACGACGAGTTTATCGTCCACTTCGCGCACGCCTTCCGCGTTGATGTCGCTGATGCGAACGAGGATGTTCGGCAGTTTTTGCAGTTCAGCCAGCACTTCCATGCCGCGGCGCCCGCGTTGGCGGCGCAGACCGTCTGGCGAGTCGGCGATATATTGCAGTTCGTTCAACACGAAGCGCGGGATCAAAAGCGTGCCGGGCAAAAATCCTGTTCTGGCAATGTCTGCCACGCGCCCGTCAATGATCACGCTGGTATCCAGTAAGATGGTGCGGTTGAGATTCGTCCATGAAGACGACGAACCGCTTTCGCCGCCGCGCCCGCTCAACGTACTGAGCAGACCCATAATATCTCCCTGTCGCATGACGAACAACGAAATGCCCAGCCACGTAAACGCGATCACACCGACCAGCGGCATGATCTGACCGAAAGGTCTGGGCAGTAACGAAAGCGGAAACGCCAACAGCGCGGCGGTCAACAAGCCCACGATCATGCCGAGCAACCCGGCAAACAAAGTTTCCGCCGAGAGCCGCCCCAACCGCATACGCACCGCGCGCGCGGGACGCGTCGTCACATAGGGCGTAAGCACCAGCCCCGTGAGCGCGCCAAGCAAACCAATGATCGCCGTATAGCGGATTGATTCTGCAAAGTTGTCTCCGCCCAAACTGAACCCCCAGATGCCCGCGATAACTCCGATAAAGATCATGCCAATGATACGAAGAATAAATTCAACGCTGACTTTCATAAATAACTCCTTTGATAAAGTGCGAATAATGATGGATGATAGCACGGCAGAGATGGCTAGTCAAATAGACATTCGGCGGAGTTGTTATAATGGACGAACGCTTCATTCGACGTGGATGCCTGTCTCTAACCCTCAACCATGAACCTCACTGACGCCTTAAACCGCCCCCTGCGCGACCTGCGCATTTCCGTCACCGACCGCTGCAACTTCCGTTGTGTGTATTGTATGCCGAAGGAAATCTTCGGCTCCGAGTACCCCTACCTGCCGCACAGCGAAGTGTTGACCTTCGAAGAGATCGCGCGGCTGGCGCGCATGTTCGTCCGGCATGGCGTGAAAAAGATTCGCCTCACCGGCGGCGAACCCCTCGTCCGCAAGGATGTGTACCGACTCGTGAAAATGCTCGCGGAGATTCCCGACCTCGACCTCACACTCACAACCAACGGCGCGTTATTGGCGAGGCAGGCTCAGGCGTTGAAAGACGCGGGCTTGAAACGCGTCACCGTAAGTTTGGATTCGCTTGACGATGAAACTTTCAAAGCGATGAACGACGTGAACTTCCCAGTGGCGAAAGTGATCGAGGGGATGGAAACAGCCTCACTCGTCGGGTTGGAACCGATCAAAGTCAACATGGTGGTCAAGCGCGGGATGAACGAATCCAGCATTTTACCGATGGCGCGCTTCTTCCGCGAGAAGGGCTACATCCTGCGCTTCATCGAATACATGGACGTGGGTCACACCAACGGCTGGCGCATGGACGATGTGGTGTCGTCGGCGGAGATCGTCAAAATCATTTCCGCCGAGATGCCGCTCGAACCCGTTGACCCCAACTATCGCGGCGAGGTTGCCGAACGCTGGCGTTACACAGACGGGAGCGGCGAGATCGGAGTCGTGTCATCGGTGACGCGCGCGTTCTGCCGCGATTGCAACCGCGCGCGCATTTCCGCCGAGGGAAAACTTTATACTTGTTTATTTGCGATCAAAGGTCACGATCTGAAATCGCTCCTGCGAAGCGGCGCATCGGATGAGGAAATCTCTGAAATGATCGCGCGCGTCTGGGGCAAGCGCGACGACCGCTACTCTGAACTTCGCTCTGAAAATACGATAGACCTGCCCAAAGTGGAAATGTCTCACATCGGCGGGTAACCTATGTCATTGCGAGGGCGCTTCAGCGCCCGAAGCAATCCCCTCCTATCATGGAGATTGCTTCGCTCCGCTCGCAACGACATGACTTGGAGTCTTCATGCCCTCAAACGGAATCAAAGCCATCTTCTTCGACTTCGACGGAACGCTCCGTCACAACATCCCCGGCGGGGGGAAAATTTTCTCGCAACACGTCCGCTCGCTTGGCGTCGAATTCAACGATGAGGATTTTCATCGCGCCATGCGCTGGGAATTCGCGTACTGGGCGAACTCCGCCGACTTGCTCGATGACTTCAAAAAGCACGAGGGCGAAAACGAAAAGTTCTGGGTCAATTACAGTGTTCGCCGCCTCGTTGCGTTGGGCATCCCTCCCAGAAAATCAAAATCGCTCGCGCCGAAAGTTTCCGCCTACATGCAAGAGTTTTACACGCCCGAAAGCATCGTCCCCGACGATGTGAAGAAAACTTTGGGGAAATTGAAGAAACAAGGATACATCCTCGCGGTCATTTCGAACCGCAGTGAGTCGTTCGCCGAGGAACTCGAATCGCACGGCATCGGCGGCTTCTTCCATTTCTCGCTCGCCGGCGGCGAAGTGAATTCGTTCAAACCCGAGCCTGAGATTTTCCAACACGCCCTCCAACGCGTGGCAGGACTCGTCGCGCGCGAAACGATCTACGTGGGCGACAATTATTATGCCGATATCGTCGGCTCGCGTCGCGCCGGACTTCGGCCTGTTCTTTTCGACCCCAGCGGATTCTTCCCCGAAGCAGATTGCGCCGTCATCAAATCGTTCGATGAATTGATTCCAGCGATCAAGAATTTGTAGAGGCGGGGTAATCCCGTTCCTGCGCTTTATTGTAGAACGCAGACAAACGCGGATTTTTAAAAACAGACCAGAAAAAGTTTTTTTACCAGCGTTTCCTCTGCCCTTGTACGGCTTAAGCCGCACGGCGCAAGTGTCTGCGTCCCATTTAAAAAACCGTCAGGTAGGTAAAAAATCTTAGAGAGTGTTTCTTAATCACTTTTTTTGACACGGACAGCGCGGATTACACTGAAATTCACGGAAAAGAGCATTTAAAAAAATGTTTTTTCTCCGTGATGTCCGTGAAATCCGCGTACAAAAAAAGATGACACAGACTTAAGAAACAGTCTCTTAGTGTTCTCTGTGGCGGAGGCTCTTTTTTATGTCTTTCACCAAGGAGTCTCAGCCGGCAGATTAAGCAGTATTCAGTTCATCGAAGGCGGATTGGATTTTATCTTCCGCGAGATTTTCCAGCGGAGGTCTCACCGCCCAGCGCGGTAAACCATGCAATCGGTGCATCAATGCTTTCAAGGCGGGCGGGAATGGCAAATACTTCTCAAGAATATGGCGCTTCTCGGTTGCCCGCGCCTGCGCCAGACTGGGGTCTTTTCCGTCCCGTATCAAATCCCACACTTCGCGCAGATCGGGCGAGATCAAATTGGCAGGCGCGGTGATGCAACCCGCCGCATGATGCTCCATTGCCATTTGCAAATACGAATCGGTGCCGTTCAACACAAGCAACTCTGAGCCGAAGGCGTCGCCAACGCTTCGCGCAAAATCGGCGTCGTGCGACGAATCCTTGACGCCGGCAAACTGATCGGGAAACGCATTTTTCAGCCGCTTGAGCAATGGGATGGAAAACCCGACTCCGATCAACGGGGGAATGTGATACCCGATGAGGAATTTTTCCGCAGGGACGGCTTTGCGAATCACCTCGCTGAACCAATTGAATAACCCGTCGTCGGTTGCCTTGCGGAAGTAGTACGGCGGCAGAACCAGCACAGCGTCATACCCCAGGTCGAACGCAGATTTTGTCAACTCGATGGTCTCCGTCAGGCTGGGGGTGCCGGTGCCGGCGATCAGGCGGCTTCCCGCCGGTCGATTCTCTTTGAGCGCGCGCATCACCTCCCCGCGTTCTTTTGAGGAGAACGACGGTCCCTCGCCGGTGGTGCCGAAGAGGACAACGCCGTGACAGCCTCGGGAGGCGAGAAAATTTGCCAGGGCTGGAACAGAATCAAGGTCGAGAGTGGAATCGTCTTTGAGCGGCGTGACTGCCGCAGCGTATACGCCGGCGAGCGGGTGGGCTGAGATCATGTTTATTTCTTCTCCGTTTTTTGTTTATTCTTGTTCACTGCCGCCGCTTGATTGCCCTTGATACCGAAAAAGTCTCGCGCGGCGGCATCGGGCGGTTGCAAAGGCATGCCTTCCTGCGACTCCAGGTAATGTTGGTGATCGAGGACCCAGAGGTAGAGGTCGCCTTCGGTTTTGTCTGGAAATTCCTTGATAATGTTCGTTTCGCGGATGACGCGCACGATCGGCATGTACACGTGATCGTGCCAGTGGTTGATCGCTTCTTCTTCGGAGATATCGCGCTTCCAATCCAGCCCCATGAAGTAACGATGGACGGCGATGTGTTCCAACATGCGCTCGAATCCATCCGGGATGGTGAGTTTGATGTTTGCCTCAGGCTTAAGCTTATCCAGCGACGTGCGTTCGAGGAAGTGAACTTTGTCGTGGATGATCTCCAGGTCTTCGGGGCGGATATCCGGCGTGATATTCACGCGCGTCGAGCATTCGCGCACCTCGGCGTCGATAAACAATTGATTTTGTTTGCGCGCCACCGAAACCCGGTGGTGACCGTCGACAACAAAGTAGACCTGCCCGACCTTATATAACACCACCGGCGGCAGGCTCACATCTTCGTAGAACGCGCGGTTGACGCTTTGCCAGCGCGCGGAAAGGGTGTTGGATGCGGGCATGAACACGCGGTCGAACTCGTGGTAGCGGTTCAGGCTTCCGGCGATCTGATCGACGCGCACAGTTTGCACGCCGCGATAAATGGGACCGCCAATATGCAGTTTCTCCTTGATATCGTCGTAGGAGAGCAGTGTCGTTCGTTGACCGGAGAGCGAATCCCAGACGCGGTGCATGAACGCTTTGAAGCGCGCCTGTTGAAAATCGGCTTGTGTTTTGTCGTCTAATGGAGTAGTCATGGTTCGTGTTAGTGATGCGCTTCCACTACTTTGTAAGGAAAGATGTTCATGATTGTTGTCAGTCCGCGCCTCGTTTCGGATGGGGAAAGGTTGCGCCGTTGGAAATGGGTGTGACCATGGAAATGATAGCGCGGCTTGGCAATTCGGAGAATCCAGTTGATGGCGTGGATGCCGCGATGCGCCTGCGATTCCTCATCGTGGATGCCGAAGGGAGGCGAGTGCGTGACGAGAATGTCGAGAGCGCGTCCGAATTTCACCCGGCTGACGAGTAAGGCGGGGAGCAGGCGAAAGGCTCTGAAGTACGCTTCCATCTGACTATATTGGTTTACGCCATCCGGGCGATAGCGGATGGAGCCGCCGAAGCCGCCGATCAAAAAACGTTTGTGGCGGATCAGTTTCAAGTCGATGTTTGAACCGCCCTCCGCATGGGCGAGTGGATTTGCCGGGCTGAATGCGGGGTCGTGGTTCCCCGGCACATAGAACAAGGGGACGTTCAACATGCTGACGATATTTTCCAGGTAGGTGTAAGGCAGGTCGCCGCACCCCACGATGAGCTCTACATCTTTGAAATGACCGCTCACGCACAAATTATACAAACGTTCAACCACTTCATCGCTGACGGCGAGGATTTTCACAACTGGTATTGTGCCGCAGAATGAAAAACTGTGCAAGGCAAAATAGCAATCTACGAATTTGAAAGTACGTGGGTTTGGGTAGTTGTCAAACAAAGCGTGGCAAACTATAATTTACCAACCTAGGAGACCAGTTCTGGAAACAAGAATATTTCCTGAGTTATCCGATGATCGGGGTGGTAAGAATTCATCCGCTCCGCGTCAACTTGTGGCTGGCGTAACGCTTGCCAGTCGTTATTCGATTCAAGAGGTGATCGGCGTGGGCGGCATGGGGTCGGTCTACCGCGCGCGCGATATGCACTTCCCGAACGTGACAAAACTAGTGGCGGTAAAGGAGATGATCAACTCCGCGCCCGACCCGCTTGTGCGGCAAACCATTGTTCAAAATTTCGAGCGCGAGGCAAACCTGCTTGCCACGCTCAACCATGCGTCGATTCCGCGTATCAACGATTATTTTTCACTCGATAGCCGCTCGTACCTTGTCCTTGATTTTATAAAGGGCAAGGATATGGAGGCGATCATCAGCGATACCAACGGGTTCCTCCCGGAAGAGCAGGTGTTGGGCTGGGCGGTCGAGCTATGCGATGTGCTGGAGTATTTGCACCGCCACAAACCGGACCCGATCATCTTCCGCGATATGAAACCCTCCAACGTGATGATCAACAGCAACGGCGATGTGGTGCTCGTGGATTTTGGCATCGCGAAAACATTCCAAACCGGAATCAAGGGGACGATGATCGGCACAGAGGGGTATTCACCGCCCGAGCAATACCGCGGCGAAGCCACTCCCTCGGCGGATATTTACGCCTTGGGCGCGACCATTCACCACGCCCTCACCCGCCGCGACCCGCGCCTCGAACCTCCCTTCTCGTTTGCCGAACGCCCTCTGCGGCGCATCAATACGTCTGTCTCCTCTGAACTGGAAACGGTCGTCAACCGCGCGTTGGAATACAACCCGGAAAGCCGTTTCTCCTCCGCGGCGGATATGAAGCAGGCATTGTTGGGCGTGGCGAAAAAGACCGGCGCGTTAGGGCGCTTGAAGACGCAGACCACTCCCATTGCGCAAGCCGGCGGGATCAAACCCCTGTGGGCGTTCAAATGCGAAGATGAAGTGCGGGGCACGCCAACAATACATCAAGGCGTGTTGTATATCGGGTCATACGATAACAATCTTTACGCGCTCAATGCGGCGGACGGCAAATTCCAATGGAAATACCCAGCCGACGGCGGCATTGTTTCGCGCCCGGCGCTGTATGATGGGAATATTTATTTCGGCTCTGAAGACAAACGCTTGCATGTGGTGAGCGCGCGTTCGGGCAAGGTCGTGTGGACGTATTACACGGAAGGTCCCATTCGATCGTCTCCGCGCATTGCCGAGGGACACGCTTTTATCGGTTCCGATGACGGCTATTTGCACGCGGTCAACCTGAATTCGGGCAGGGTTTCGTGGCGCTTCGAAGCCGCCGATGCGGTCCGGTCCACGCCGTTTGTGATGAACGACCTCGTCTATATCGGGTGTGAGACCGGTGATTATTACGCTGTGGATTATCGCGGTGAGTTGAAATGGCGCTTCCATGCCAAGCGGGCGATCACCTCGTCTACAGTGGGGTCGGCAAGCACGCTTTACTTTACCTCTGTCGACGGCACATTGTACGCGCTCGACCCCAAGAACGGCTGGCCCCTCTGGCGTTTCCGCTTGGGTAAGGCTTCCATCAGCACGCCATGTATCATCGATGATTTGGTGTTCGTCGGCGCCGCGGATGGATTCATCTATGCTGTCGATACGAGAAACTCCAAGGAAGTCTGGAGATACCGCACGGAACACCAGGTGAACGGCTCGCCGGTGATCTACAAAGATTCTTTGTATTGCGGGTCTGTCGATGGAAATTTGTACTGCCTAGAGTACCGCACGGGCCGCCTACGCTGGAAATTCGGAACACAAGGGGCGATCACAGGCTCGCCGCTTGTGTACGATGACATTGTTTATGTTGGTTCAACCGATCATCAAGTGTATGCCCTGCTTGCATGACAAGGAGTCTTTGTGTTGAAAAATTTTTTTGACGGGTTATTTGGAAAGAAAACGCCTCCTGAGAAAACCCAGGATGTAACCCAGACCGCGCCTCTGACCGAGGAACAGATCCAAACGATAGTGAACAACCAGAACCCCCACTTCGATCTTCAACAACTGCTCGCCAGTTGCGGGCAATCGGTGGGGAAACAACGCGAACTCAATGAAGATAGCTTGCTGGCTCTTACGGCAACCATGGCGGGGAATTCCGGTAACCTTCCGTTCGGCTTGTACATAGTGGCAGATGGCATGGGCGGGCACCAATTCGGAGAGGTGGCAAGCAATGCCGCGATCCGCGCGGTGGCTGGGCATATTTTGAAGAAATTTCATCCGTACCTGTTTCAAGTGAAAACCGATACGATGGATGAATCATTCCAGGAGATCATGCTCGAGGCGGTCCGAGACGCCCAGCGAATCATCCAGCGTGAGGCGCCGGGAAGCGGCACCACCCTGACCGCCGCGCTGGTCATTGGGCAACAGGTCACTGTGGCGCATGTGGGCGATAGCCGGGCGTATTTCGTCTTCCCGGATGGGCGCATCGAACCGATCACGCGCGACCATTCGCTGGTCAAGCGGCTGGAGGAGTTGGGGCACATCACGCCGGAAGAAGCGGTGAATTATCCGCATCGAAATGTGCTCTATCGCGCCCTGGGGCAGGGTGAGTTGCTCGACCCCGATATCTTCACGATTGCTTTCCCTCAACCCGGTTACCTGATGATCTGTAGCGATGGCTTGTGGGGCGTGGTTGCCGAACAGGATATCGTCCGCTCGGTGGTCGAAGCGCCCAGCCTTCAGCGCGCCTGCCAAAATCTCGTTTCTGCCGCAAACGCCGCCGGCGGACCGGATAACATCAGCGTTGTTCTTGCCCAGCTCATTGGGTAGTTATGTCGGACCATCTGCGGGATTATTATGACCTGCTTGGGCTTTCCCGGGATGCCACGCCGGAAGAGATAAAACGCGCGTATTTTGAGTCGGCGCAAAAACTTCATCCGGATAAAAACAAAGTTGCCGGGGAAACAGAAATTTTCCTCAACGTCCAGCAGGCATACGAGACTCTCTCGAACTCCACCCGCCGCGCTCAATACGACGCAACCTTGCCTCCTGCGGCGCAAATACCTTCGCTCCCCTACGAACATAAAATAATTTACAGCCGTCGAAATCTCGGGAAGATCGATGAGCCGCAAATGCTCTACGCGATGCTCGACCTTGACGCTCCGCAGGAAACGCGTCGCGCCTCTTCCTCCCCGTTGAATGTTTCGCTGGTGATCGACCGTTCCACCTCGATGCAGGGGGCAAAAATGGATACGGTCAAAGCCACCGCCGTCCAGGTTCTTCGCAATCTGCGCCCGCAGGATATTCTGAGCATGATCACTTTCAGCGACCGCGCTGAGGTTGTCATTCCTGCCGCCTATCATTTGGACCGCGCCCGCCTCGAATCGCGAGTGCAGATGATCCAACCTTCCGGCGGAACCGAGATCTATCAGGGGCTGGAGGCAGGCGCGCGAGAGATCATGCGCAGTCTTGACCCGAAACGCATCAACCATCTCATTTTGCTTACCGATGGTCGAACCTATGGCGACGAACAACAAAGCCTGGCGCTTGCCGCGAAACTTGCCGAGCAAGGGGTGGGCATCAGTTGCATGGGAATCGGAAGCGAATGGAACGATATCTTCCTCGATGCGCTATCCACGCGCGCCGGGGGAAGCACCAGCCTGATCGTCGATCCGCGCGATATCAACCGCCTGCTCCTCGAAAAATTCAACGCGCTCATTCAAACTTATGCGGAGGACGCTGTGCTCGATGTCAAACCGGTCGCGGGGGTAGAACTCAGCCGGGTCTTCCGAATACAGCCAGACCCGGCGCCTGTTTCGCTGAACGAGGGAAAATTCAGGCTTGGACCAATATTGCAAGATACTTCCACTCGGGTGATTTTTGAGTATATAATCCAGCCAACAGAGGTACAATCAGGCGAGTTAACTTTCATGGATGCCGCGCTAAAGGTAACCATCGCATCGCACCCATTTCCGGTTCCACCCCTGCGGTTGCGTTTGTTGAGACCCGTGTCCAGTCCATCCAACCCCGGCGCGCCGCCTGTGGAAATCCAACAGGCATTGTCGCGGCTGATGCTGTATCAGATGCAGGAGCAGGCGCGCGAGGAACTCAAAAAAGGTAATGTCGAAAAAGCCGCCCGCCATCTTGAGCGGCTCGCAACCAACCTGCTCACGCAGGGCGAGCGCAGTCTTGCGCAGACGGTGATGTTCGAAGCGGATTCGATCAAGAAGAACCACTCCCTTACAGAAGAGGGGAGCAAACGAATGAAGTATGGCACACGCATGTTATTTCTCGCGCCGCCGAAAAAGGAGCTTGCCCAATGATTATTTGCCCAAATTGCCAACACGAAAACACCAATGGATCCGTGTTTTGTGCGGAGTGCGGCGAACAACTCGATGGAGTTGAAACGCTCGTCACTCAGGCAATTACCGAGGATCAGATCTCGGAGGATTTGAGGAATCAGGCTCCCCATCCCGAAGCGGAAGCGACCCCCGCCAACAGTTGGTTATCCCTGCATTTGATGGATAGCGGCAAGATCATGCCGCTCGCGTCGCGCAACGAATTTACCCTGGGGCGCCTCAGCGAGGGGCAACCCATCATGCCGGATATCGACCTGACCGCCTATCAGGCATACGCCTCGGGCGTCTCACGCCTGCACGCCGTGGTGAAACGCGACGAAAGCAATGTGGTTGTGATGGACCTCGGCTCTTCGAACGGCACCTACTTGAACGGGCGCCGCCTCACCCCGCATACAGAGGAGCGACTCAGCCACGGCGATATCGTGGCATTGGGGAAGTTGAAGATCCAGATCCTTTTACGAAACATCTAAGGCTTTGAACGAACATGGCATTCTCGATCATATTGCACATCCCCGGTGAAGCGTCGGTGCTTGGCGAAGTGGAAGAACTGCCCAAACCTACCGATACGATCATCGTGGTCAGCAATCCACGCTTGCGCGACGGCAAGGATATTCACTACCTCGAACACAACGTGGTAAAGGTGATCTGGTCGTTGAGCCATGTGGTCCTGATCGAAGTGCTCGCAAGCGAAGAGGAAGAGAGTCTCATCGGTTTTGTGAGAGAGTGACATGACCGAAGAATTTGACCGCCGCCGCATCCTCATTGTGGATGATGAGGAGCGCATGGCGCGCTTTATCCGCATGAACCTGGAACATGATGGCTTTCAAGTGGCGGAAGCCTTTAATGGCAAGCAAGCGCTCCAGCGGCTGCGCGACACAACCCCCGATTTAATTTTGCTCGATGTAATGATGCCCGACATTGATGGCTTTGACGTTCTTGAAACCATCCGCGAGGGCGGTAATACTGTGCCTGTGATCATGCTCACCGCCAAAGGCGAGGAGGACGATCGCGTGCGCGGACTCGAACTCGGCGCCGACGATTACATCACCAAACCGTTCAGCCCGCGCGAAATGGTCAGCCGCGTCAAGGCCGTCATCCGCCGCACGGAAGGCGCGAGCGGCTCGATGCACGACATCATCGAAGTAGACGACCGCCTCAAAATTGATTTCGACCGCCGCGAAGTCTGGCTCGAAGGCAAACTCGTCAAACTGCGCCCGACGGAATATCGTTTGCTATACCACCTCGTGCAGAACGCGGGTTGGGTCGTCACGCACGATCAGATCCTCGTCAAAGTGTGGGGCTACGAATATCGCGACGAACCGCATTACGTCCGCCTCTACATCAACTATCTCAGGCAAAAACTTGAGAAAGACCCCGCCAACCCGAAATACATCCTCACCGAGCGCGGCGTGGGCTATCGCTTTGTGGATTACAAACGCCAAAACCTTGCGAAGGTTTAGAACCTTCGCAAGGTTTTTTCATACGGTTTATTGACAAAAAGCCTGCGTGAATCTAACGCAGGCTTTTTATAGTATGTGCAGATAATTCAACCAACCAGAAAGGATGATTACCATGTCAAACTTAATTCGATGGGAGCCCGCGCGCGAGATGATGACCCTGCGCGAGGCGATGGACCACCTCTTCAACGACGCGGTCACCCGCCCGCTCACTCTCAGGGACGGCTGGTCTGTGCCTGCTGTGGATATGTACCAGACCGACGACGAGGTCGTTGTGAAGGCTTCTCTCCCCGGCTTCAAAGCCGACGAGGTGCAGATCAACGTGACCGGCGAGATCCTCACCCTGCGCGGCGAGATGAAGCATGAGGAAGAGAAGAACGACAAAGCCTGGCACATCCGCGAACAACGCTGGGGCTCGTTCGAGCGCGCGCTTGCCCTCCCGACCGACGTGATCTCCGACAAGGCAAAAGCCGAGTTCGAGAACGGCATCCTCACCATCACCCTGCCGAAGGCAGAGGAAGTGAAGCCGAAGACGATCACCGTCAAGGCCAAGTAAATTTTGTAGAGCGAGATGCGCAAAACGTCTCGCTCTACGCTTTTAAGGGGATAAACCCAAAAGGGAGAAAACGCGTCACATTGGGAATCAATTTCCACATCGGGATGAAGCGGTTGGTCATCTTGGGGTAAAATTCGTCCATGCCAAAAGGAATTATCAAACAACGCGTTTTGCTGGTGGACGATCACGAAGTGGTGCGTGTCGGGTTGCGCACGTTGCTGGAGAGACATCAGCAATTCGATGTGGTGGGCGAGGCGGGTTCGGCGCGCGACGCCATCCAAAAAACGGAGGCGCTCAAGCCCGATGTGGTGGTGATGGATATCCGACTGCCGGGCACATCGGGTATTGAAGCCTGCGAACAGATCGTCACGAAATATCCGAAGATCAAGGTGATCATGCTCACTTCGTACGCCGAGGACGAGATGCTGTTTTCCGCGATCCGCGCGGGAGCCTCGGGGTATGTGTTGAAGCAGATCGGGAGCGACGACCTGGTGAAGGCGCTCGAAGCGGTGGGACGCGGCGAGGCGCTCCTCGACCCGGCAGTGACGCAACGCGTCTTTCAGGAAGTGCGGCGAGCGGTGAAAAACGAGGAGGCTTCGGCTTTTTCGCAGTTGAGCCAGCAGGAGAAGCATGTGCTGTTGCTGGTTTCAGAGGGGCGGACGAACCGCGAGATCGCCAAGCAGTTGTTTTTGGGCGAGGGCACAGTGCGGAATTACGTTTCGAGTATCCTCTCGAAGTTGAATGTGAATAACCGCGCCGAAGCCGCCGCCTACGCGGTGGAACATAATTTGAAGGAATATATCGCGGTGTAGTTTGACTGCTTCACAAAAGTACGGGAGCGCGGAGACTCTGTTTCCGCGCTTTTTGTTTTGTGCCGGACATTTCTAAGAGAGTGTTTCTTAAGTCTGAAGCCTGGTTCTTTTGTACACGGATCTCACGGAGCACACGGAAAAGACAACTTTTCAAAGCTCTTTTCCGTGAAAATCAGTGAAATCCGTGGCGTCCGTGTCGAAAAGAAGAAGTTAAGAAACAGTTTCTAACGGGCTTCTTACTATCCCGCCCTTGACCAAAACCTAATTCAGGCATAAAGTTAACCCCGCTTAACTAAAAAGAAGGCTTAACTATGACTAAATCTCCCCAATTCGACCAAGCCGTCCGCGCGTGGATGGACGTGTTCATGCACCGCTCGATGCGCGGTTGGGCGCAGTTCGCCAAATCCAGCGGGCTTTCGATGCCGCAGTTTAGTATCGTTATGCAGTTGCATCACAAAGGCGCGTTTGGCATGTCTGAGGTGAGCGAGCGCTTTGAGATCACCCCTGCCGCCGCCAGCCAGTTGGTGGACAAACTTGTGCAAAACGGCTTTGTCCAACGCGAAGAAGACCCGAAGGACCGCCGCGCCAAATCGCTGAACCTTACCGACAAAGGCAGGGAACTCGTCCGCCGCGGGGCGCAGGAGCGTTATCACTGGGTGGACGATCTTGCGGGGAAATTATCCGCCACGGAACGCGTAAAAGTCAGCGAGGCGCTCGAGATGATGACCAAAGCCGTGAAAGAACTGGAAGCAGACGCAGTTCATAAGCCGGCGTAATTCCCAATCTGTTTCACATCCACTTCACAGGCAAGCCGTAGATTCTACTCACTACTCTTTATTTATCTGCCCCTCTTCACAAGAAACACCTCTTTAAGAATCGAGAACAAACATGCTCAAATTAGCAAAGTACTTAAAACCTTATCGCTGGGCGCTGATCGTCTCCATCGCGCTGTTGTTCGCGCAGGCAAATTTTGACCTTGCCCTGCCGGATTATTTATCGCGCATCGTCAACACCGGCATACAGCAAGGCGGCGTGGAAAACGCCATCCCGTCGGCGATTCGCCAAAGCGAGATGAATCGCGTCGTCCTCTTTTTGAGCGACGAAGAGAAAACCTCCGTGCTCGCGGAGTACACGCTGGTGGATAAGAACTCCGCAGACTACGACACGTATGTCAAAGAATATCCCGCGCTGGAGAACGAATCAATTTATGTGTTGAACAAAATTGACAAAGCGGAAATTGACCGCCTCAATCCCATCATGGGTAAGGCGTTGTTGACGGTTGCGGGCATCGAACAAGCCGTCGCCGACCCAGCCAAAGCGAAAGAAATGGGCGCGGCGTTTGGCGAACTGGACCTCAGCAAACTGCCGCCTGGCACAGATCTCTTCACTATGCTGGAAAAACTGCCAGCGGAGCAACGCTCGAAGATCCAGGATTCGGTCAACTCGAAGTTTGAAGCATTGGGCGAGAGCATGATCGTGCAAGCCTCCGTCGGCGCGGTTAAAGCGGAATATCAAGCCCTGGGCATGGATACCGCCAAACTGCAAAATAATTATGTGCTTTCGGTGGGCGGCTGGATGCTCGTGCTGACGCTTCTCTCCGCGGTATGTACGATCACCGTGGGCTTTCTCTCCGCGCGCATTGCGGCGGGGCTGGCGCGCGATCTGCGCCGTTTCACCTTCCAAAAAGTGGAATCGTTCTCCAGTTCCGAATTTGAGAAGTTTTCCACCGCCTCGTTGATCACGCGCTCGACCAACGACATCACGCAAATCCAAACGGTGATGATGTTCATGATTCGCATGATCTTCTACGCGCCATTGATCGGCGTGGGCGGAATCGTCAAAGTATTGTCGCAGGATTCGCCGCTTGCGTGGTTGATCATTGTGGCGGTCTTGATGTTGATCAGTTTGATCTCCATTGTGATGACGTTTGCCCTGCCGAAGTTCCGCATCATTCAAAATCTGGTGGACCGCCTCAACCTAGTGTCGCGCGAGAATCTCTCGGGCATGATGGTCATCCGCGCGTTCAACATGCAGAAGTTCGAAGAGAAGCGCTTCGAAAAAGCCAACGCCGACCTGACCGCCGTCAGTTTATACATCAACCGCTTGATGGTGATCATGATGCCGGTGATGATGTTCGTGATGAACCTGCTCGTGGTCTCGGTGACGTGGTTCGGCGCGAAGCAAGTCGCCGATGCCAACATCCAGGTTGGCGACATGATCGCTTTTATGCAATATGGAATGCAGATCATGTTCGCATTCCTGATGATGTCCATGTTGTTCTTCATCCTGCCGCGCGCTTCGGTCTCCGCAGACCGGATTGCCGAAGTGCTTGAAACGGAGATCCACATCACCGATCCGAAAGAACCGAGGAAATTCCCCGCGCTGTTCAAAGGTGTGGTGGAGTTCCGCAACGTGTCCTTCCGCTATCCCGGCGCGGAGGCAGATGTTCTGCATGACATTAGTTTCACGGCAAAGCCCGGCGAGATGACCGCGTTCATCGGTTCGACCGGTTCGGGTAAGTCCACCATCATCAATCTGTTGCCGCGCTTCCACGAAGTGACGGGCGGCGCGATTCTGGTGGATGGCACAGACATCCGCGAGGTGACCCAGCACGACCTGCGCGAGAAGATCGGCTACGTCCCACAAAAGAGCGCGCTCTTCTCCGGGACGATCGAAAGTAACTTGCGCTATGCCGACAAGGATGCCAGCCTGCCAACGCTTGAGGCGGCGATCGAAGCGGCGCAAGCCAAAGAGTTTGTCGATTCAACGCCGCAGGGCATCGCCGCGGAAATTTCGCAAGGCGGCGCGAACGTCTCCGGCGGACAAAAACAACGTCTCTCCATCGCCCGCGCTTTGGTCAAGAAGCCGCCGATCTATATCCTCGACGACAGTTTCTCCGCGCTCGACTTCAAGACCGACGCGGCGTTACGACGCGCTTTCAAAACATACTCCGCCGATAGCGCCATGCTGATCGTCACCCAGCGCGTGTCCACCATCAAGAACGCCGAACAGATCATCGTGCTGGACGAGGGCCGTATCGTGGGCAAAGGCACGCATAAAGAATTAATGGAAACCAGCGAAACATACCGAGAGATTGCGACCTCGCAACTCACTCAGGAGGAACTAGCATGATGAACAGACCCAGCGGACAGCAGAACCGCTCGATGATGCCAAGCCCGCATGGCATGATGGGCGCGCCCGTCTCGAAAGCCCGCGACTTCAAAGGCACGATGGGCAAACTGCTCGCGTATATGAGCGGTTATCGCGCGGCGGTTATCATCGTCTTTCTCTTTGCCATCGCTTCCACCGCATCTAATATTGCCGGTCCGAAGATCCTCGGCAATGCCACCACCAAATTATTTGAAGGCGTGATGGCGCAATTAAACGGCTCAGGCTCAATTGATTTTGATTATATCGGGCGGATCGCGCTCATCGCGCTCGGCTTGTATTTGATCTCGTCGCTCTTCGCCTACATTCAAGGCTGGATTATGGCAGACGTTTCGACCAACATTGCCTATCGTTTCCGCCGCGACATCTCAGAGAAGATGAACCGTATGCCGCTCAAGTATTTCGACCGCACCACGCACGGTGAAGTGCTCTCGCGCATCACCAACGACGTGGATACGGTCAACCAGACCTTGAGCCAAAGCCTCACCCAACTCATTACCTCATTTGTGACCGTCGTCGGCGTGTTGATCATGATGCTCTCGATCAGTTGGCTGATGACGCTGGCGGCGTTGATCGTCATCCCGCTTTCGGGAATTGTGGTCAGCGTGATCGTCCGTCAATCGCAGAGATTTTTCAAACAACAACAGGATTTTCTCGGCAACGTCAACGGTCACGTGGAAGAAATGTACGGCGGTCACATCGTGATGAAAGCCTTCAACGGCGAAGAGGAAAGCGTCAAAAAATTCGACGAGTCGAATAATAAATTGTTCGACGTGGCGTGGAAGTCGCAGTTCCTCTCCGGTATGATGATGCCGATCATGATGTTCATCAGCAACCTCGGGTATGTGGCGGTCGCCGTCCTCGGCGGGTATCTCGTCATCAAGAAGACCATCACCGTCGGCGATATTCAAGCCTTCATTCAATACGTCCGCTCGTTCACACAGCCGATCACCCAACTGGCAAATATCTCCAACGTCCTGCAACAGACGGCGGCGGCGGCGGAGCGCGTTTTTGAATTCCTCGCGGAAGAGGAAGAAATTCCAGAAACTCAAGACACTGTCATATTGAAGACTGTGACCGGTCACGTGGAGTTCAAAGATGTTCATTTCGGGTACAGCTCCGACAAGATCATCATCAACGATTTCTCGGCAGAAGCAAAGCCGGGCAAGAAAGTCGCCATCGTCGGACCGACCGGCGCGGGCAAGACTACCATGGTCAAATTGCTGATGCGCTTCTACGACGTAAACAGCGGGTCCATCCTCGTGGACGGGCACGACATCCGCGACTACACCCGCCACGATCTGCGCAAAATGTTCGGCATGGTGCTTCAAGACACCTGGCTGTACAACGGACCCATCATGGAAAACATCCGCTACGGGCGCCCAGACGCGACCGACGCGGAAGTGATCGCCGCCGCGCAAATGGCGCATGTGGATCACTTCGTCCACACCCTGCCAGATGGCTACAACATGGTCTTGAACGAAGAGACCTCCAACATCTCGCAGGGACAAATGCAACTACTCACCATCGCGCGCGCGTTCCTCGCCGACCCGAAGATCCTCATCCTCGACGAAGCCACCAGTTCCGTGGACACGCGCACGGAGATTCTCATCCAACGCGCCATGGATGACCTGATGAAGAACCGCACCAGCTTCGTTATCGCGCACCGCCTCTCCACCATCCGCAACGCGGACCTGATCCTCGTGATGGATCACGGCGATATCGTGGAGCAAGGCGCTCACGAAGAACTGCTCGCCGCGCAAGGCTTCTATCACAACCTGTATATGAGCCAGTTTGCAACGCAGGGAGAAGTGTTGGAAGCGGTGTCTGTGTAAAGAAAAAGTTGGAAGCCTGACAGTTTTTAAAATGGGACGCTGATGAACGCTGAAAACGCTGATAAAAAAACTTTGTTCGCTTTTTTTTTGAAAAATCCGCGTTTATCCGCGTCCAAAAAAAGGAAAGTGTCGGGTGGTTAGGAAATATGTCATTCTGAGTAACCGCGAAGCGGCGACGAAGAATCTTTGCCGCTCCAAGAGAGTTCTTTGTGGGAGGGGAGATGCTTCGTTTCACTCGGCAGGACATAAGTTTTGGCATCGTGTAATATTTGCAGAAGACAAGCAATCCCCTCTCCATCCGCGAGAGGGGATTTTGATTCAACGGGGTTATACTTTATGGCAGATAATTTGAAGGAGGAACAATGTCTCAAACCGCGTTGACCTATCTCGCAGAAAATCAGGAACGCTTTCAAAACGAACTTATTGAATTTCTGCGCATCCCGTCCATTTCACATGACCCCGCTCACAAAGCGGACATAGATAAAGCCGCGCGCTGGCTTGCGGACAAACTCCGCGCGATGGGCGTGAACAATGTGGAGATCATGCCCACCGCTGGGCATCCCGTCGTGTACGGCGAATGGCTCGCTACGCGTGGCGGCGCATCGGCTCCCACGGTGTTGGTCTACGGGCATTACGATGTGCAATCGCCCGAACCGCTGGCAGATTGGAAGAGTGAACCGTTCGCGCCGCAGATTCGGGACGAGAATCTTTACGCGCGCGGCTCCTCCGACATGAAGGGGCAGACGCTGGCGTCGGTCAACGCTGTGGAAGCGATTATCAAGACCGGGGGATTGCCCGTCAATATCAAGTTTTTGCTGGAAGGCGAAGAGGAGATCGGCTCGGCGCATCTGAACGAATTTTTGATCCAACACCGCGAAAAATTGAAAAGCGACTTTTCGCTCAACACCGACGCGGGCGGGATGCCCGACGCAGACACTCCCTCGATCTGTTATTCCTTGCGCGGCGGCGCGGGCTTCGCGCTGACCATTTCCGGCCCCGCGCAGGATTTACACTCCGGCGAATATGGCGGCGTGATCCAGAATCCGATCCATGTGTTAAGCAGGCTGATCGCGGGCTTGCACGACGAGCACGGGCGCGTCACCTTGCCCGGCTTCTACGACAAAGTGCGCGTTATTGACGCGGAAGAACATACCGAACTGGCGGGACTTCCCTTCGATGAAGAATTTTTCTTGAAACATTCCGGCGCGCCCGCCTTGTGGGGTGAACCGGAGTTTGTCCCCGCAGAACGAGTCGGCGCGCGCCCCACGATGGAAGTGGTCATGTTCACGGCGGGGCAACCCAAGTCTGCCATTCCCGCAACCGCCTCGGCGCGTTTTTCGTTTCGGCTTGTGCCGGATCAATCCGCCGACGATGTAAATCAACAGTTCAGAAAATATTTGGAGACTCACGCGCCTCCCACCGTGACGTGGGATTTGCAATTCCGCATGAGCGGACCCGGTATCATCACCGATCGCAAAGCGCCACATGTGCTGGCGATGAAATCCGCGCTGAAAACCGCGTTCAACCGCGAGCCGATCTTTCAGCGCGTGGGCGGCGGCATCGGCGCCGTGTTGATGTTCAAAGACACGCTCGGGATCGATTCGGTCCTGACCGGCTTCTCGCTGTACGACGATAACTTCCACGGACCTAACGAAAAACTCCACCTGCCCACCTGGAGAAAAGGCATGACCGCGCTGGTTCATTTCTTTCATGAATTAGTGAAGTAAACGCAAAACTGAGGAGCCCTCGCGTATCATGCGGGGGCTCCTCAGCAAACCATCATTTTTTATAACTCACCTACGCAGTTTTGCCACAGAGCCACAGAGAACGCTGAGAAAACGTAACTGCTCAGGCATGTCGTTGCAAGGAGGGCTCTTGCTCGCCTGCCCCGATGTTTTTTCGGGGTCCCGACGCCTGTCCTGAGCCTGTCGAAGGGAAGCAATCTCCCGGTATGGGGAGACTGCTTCGGCAAAACCAAGAGCGCCTCGCAACGACATATTCCGAGGCTGAGTAGTTACGAAATTTGTGCGAATTCCTGAAACCCGCGGCAAAGAATTTGATCGCGCCTCAATGTCGTAGACTTATGCAAGAGGTCTATTAAACAAAATAGCCCGACGCGTTTTCGATTTCGCATCGGGCTAGGGGATATGGGCGTCGCCTGTCATTACTTTTTCTCAACACCCATGTTGCTCAACTCATCTGAATTGATGTTCGAGACGAGCAGGTCCGCGGCTGCGAGAGCCGCGAACAAGAGCAAACAGACTACAACTGCGGCGATAAACATGGCTACTCCTTTCTCTTATGCCTGATTAAACCTCTTTTCATTTTGAAAGTTCCATCCCCTAACGGTACTGTAATGGATTTGCATCTCAAATGCGCCGAGGCAATTCACTTGACGCCGAGCCTCAGGCTTTTGTTCCATTTCTTGTACGTTCGGAGACCTGTTTCGTCGCAGTCGCACTGTGATGGCGGCAGGACAACTGCCCGCCAAACGAAGAGAGTCACGGAGTTTTTTTTATTGCTTTTCTCCGTGTTTCCGCGACTCTGTGGTTAGGGTTTTCCGCCTGTGGTGAAACCCATCTATATACTATTAGCGCGCCCTTTCGTTATGGTTATAGCAAAGTCAAAACCTTTCAACGCGAATTCCGCGAAAAGAGCGAAAAACGCAAGTTTTTTGCGAAATTCGTCTGTTTCGCGCTTTTCGCGTTAAGCCTTTGTACTTGTGCTCTATCGCGGACAACGACTTTGCTACAGCCATAGCCCTTTCGTTAACTTGCGTTGACAAAACCCGCCTTTGAGATAAAATTCACCCGCAAGTAAGCCGAAGTGGCGGAACTGGCAGACGCGCCACGTTCAGGGCGTGGTGAGAGCAATCTCTTGAGGGTTCAAATCCCTCCTTCGGCACAGAATCAAGTTGAAATCCGCTGAGAGGCGGGTTTTTT
>CASGHD010000168.1 GCA_949319575.1 uncultured Anaerolineales bacterium
TGGAACGGCGGGAATTGCTGTGGGTACGCCTCAAGGAATAATATTGACGATGTCGGATTTGTCCGCGCGCTCGTTGCAGAACTTCAATCGCAATACAACATTGACCCAAAGCGGATTTACGCGACAGGATTCTCCAACGGCGGCATCATGTCCTACCGCCTCGCCTGCGAGGCGGCGGATATTTTCGCGGCGATCGCTCCCATCTCCGGGACGCTGAATTACGACGGATGCGAGCCAAGCGAACCTGTCTCAGTGATCCATTTCCACGGCACCGACGATACCCACGTCCCTTACAACGGCGGCATTGGGGAGGATTCGCTTGCGGGTGTTCCGTTCAAGTCTGTGGAGTATTCGATCAATTTCTGGCTCGAAGCGGATCAGTGCGCAAAAACCCCGGCAAGCGAGGCATACTCCGACATTAAACATGATGCGTATTCCAACTGCGCGAACGGCACAGGTGTTGAACTATATACCATCATCGGCGGAAAGCACGCCCGCCCCGGCAGTAACGGTCCCGCGGGTCCCAACGGCGATGAACCTACGCAAACAATATCCGCCAGCGAAATCATTTGGGAATTTTTCGCCGCGCACCCAAAACCGTAGAGAACTTCTGATTACCTTACGCTTTTTAAATCGGGACGCTGATTCACGCTGAAAACGCAGATTTTTCTTTTTGAATCAGCGAAATCAGCGTTTTTCAGCGTCCAAAAAACCTTGTGTAAGGTAATCAGAGAAAATTTTTGAAATTCATGTTTATACATGCTGAGTACGAAGCATCTCTCCTCCTACTGGAAACCTTCTTGGGGTGGTAGAGATTCTTCGCTATCGCTCAGAATGACATGATTCCGATTGAAAAAAAACCCTACTAAGAATCAGCCGTCCCGTAGGGTGAAGCGGGGTTTCATCCTCAACTAATTTTTCGTTTGCATTGAAACATCCTTTGGCGTACAATCCCATTATCTAATCAAGGAGGCTCGATGGCTACAAACATTCAAACCGAAACTCGCCCGATGACCGAGGAAGCGGACTTTCTGCAAATTAAATCATTCGATCACGTTCACTTTTATGTGGGCAATGCCAAGCACGCCATGTATTTTTGGTGGAAGGCGTTCGGCTTCAAACCGATTGCATATTCAGGGCTTGAAACAGGCAACCGCGACTTCGCTTCGTATGTGTTGGAATCGGGTCATGCGCGGTTTGTCGTTTCTGCGCCGTACGCGCCGTCAAGCCCGCTGGCTTCGCATCACATGGTACACGGCGACGGTGTGAAGATGGTCGCGCTCGGCGTGGACGATGTGGAAAAAGCGTGGAGAGAAACTACTGCGCGCGGAGGAAAATCTGCCTGGGCGCCGCGTGAAGAGAAAGATGATTTTGGAATCTATCGCACGTCGGCGATTTACACGTATGGCGAAACGATCCATCAGTTCGTAGACCGCGATGATTACAAAGGCGTGTTCGCGCCCACGTATAAACCGCTCAACTACGAAGCCGACTCAACGGGTCTCGCGGCGATTGATCACATCGTGGGCAACGTGCAACTCGGCAAGATGAATTACTGGGTGAATTTTTATCATCAGGTGATGGGCTTCCGTCAACTTTTACATTTCGACGACAAGGATATTTCCACCGAATATTCCGCGCTCATGTCGAAGGTGATGCAAAACGGAAACGGGCGCGTCAAGTTCCCGATCAACGAACCCGCCGAAGGACGCCGCAAGAGTCAGATCGAAGAATATCTCGATTACTATCTCACGCCCGGCGTTCAACACATCGCCATCATCACAGGCGACATTCTCAAAACCGTTGACCATCTTCGCAAGAACGGCGTTGAGTTCCTGCGCGTGCCAGACACGTATTACGAATCACTGCCCGATCGCGTCGGCACGATCAAAGAGGACATGAAAACCATTCACGAACTCGGTATCCTCGTTGACCGCGACGACGAAGGCTACCTCCTGCAGATCTTCACCAAGCCCATTCAAGACCGCCCGACCATGTTCATCGAAGTCATCCAACGTCACGGCGCAAAAGGATTCGGCAAGGGAAACTTCAAAGCCTTGTTTGAATCCATCGAAGTGGAACAAGAACGACGAGGCAATCTCTAGTTGAAAGTTGAAGGTCCAAGGTCGAAAGTCAACGACCTGCGACTTTCGACCTTGGACCTGGAGCCATACACTATGAAATTTGCAACCGTATCAACGCTTCGCGCCACAACTCAACCTGCTCTCGTTATCGGCGAGCGCGTCCACACCCTGCCCTACCCCGACATGCTCGCGGTCATCGCCGCGGGAGCGGAAGCCGCGTCAAAAAAAGCCGCCAAGGAATCGCTTGCGCTCGATGAAGTGAAATTTCTTTCGCCGCTGAAACCCAACACGTTGCGCGATGGTTACGCCTTCGAGCAACACGTGAAAACCGCCAACAAAAATCGCGGACGTGAAGTTCCTGAAGAGTGGTATCAGTTCCCCGTTTTCTATTTCACAAATCCGAACACCGCGTTCGGTCACGATGACACGATTCCATATCCGCATTACACGCAAGCGATGGATTACGAATTGGAGATCGCCGCGATCATCGGCAAGGGCGGAATGAACATCAAAGCCGAGGACGCCGAGAAACATATCTTCGGCTATACCATCTTCAACGACTGGTCGGCGCGCGATGTGCAACGCAAAGAAATGGTCGTGGGACTGGGTCCCGCCAAAGGCAAGGATTTCGCCTCCGCGTTTGGACCAGTTATCGTCACGCGCGAAGCGATTGCCGACAAGGCGACGGGAAAATCAGGCGTGTACGATCTCGAAATGACGGCGAGAGTCAACGGCAAGGAATTATCCAGAGGCAATTGGAAAGACATGCACTGGTCGTTCGGCGACATCATCGCCCGCGCATCGGATTCAGTGATGCTCAACCCCGGCGACGTGATCGGATCGGGAACCGTCGGCACAGGCTGTCTGCTCGAACTGACGAAGTTCCAAGGTCCGTGGTTGAACGAAGGCGATGTGGTTGAATTGGAAGTCGAACGAATCGGCGTGTTGAAAAATACTGTTGGTATGCGAGGGTGATTCATTGAGCTCACTAAAACAATTTGCATGTGTTTCAATTTTGTTGGCGATTGTGTTAACTGCATGTAGCGTCGCAAGTCCGGCGACGGAAAATCCCGGGCAACTCGAAACAGTCGTGGCGGCAACACTGCAAGCCCACACCGCCGAAGCGCCCGCTGAAACGGTTGCGGCGGCAACACCAACTCCCGCTGGAGTTGAAGTCTCTTTCAATAATGTTTCATTCGTCATCCCCAACGGACTCGCTAGCGGCGCAACGTCAATCCTTGAGCCGGCGGTTGGCGGGGATACCGCTCCATGGGAAATGGCTCCCGAGCATATTGTTTTTAAGTTGAATGGCTATAACGGAGTAGACCCAAACCAATCCACCGACCCAGCCATCTACGTGTACCCAGCGCAGGCATTTGCAGAAGTCAGCCCGGGCGCGAGCCTGAGCCTCCCGGAGTTGCAGGCGTTGCTCGCCAGCCCGTCCGCGCCGATCAATCGCGATTCGGCGCCGGGCATTCCGTTCTATAACGCCGGTCAAGACCTTGTTGCAAAGGGCGTCAGATTAAATTTCCAAAGCGGCGCGGGCATTCGCATGATCTCCCGCTTTTCGCAATTCCCCGGCGCGATCATCAAAAACGGTCAGATCTACCACTATCAAGGTTTAACCAGCGATGGAAAATATTATGTGATCGCGATCCTGCCGGTGGTTTCGCCGCTTCAATCCACACCCGATAACCATTCGGCAGACGGAGTCAATTACCCCGATTACGCCTCCGCCGCCCCGGGTGAAATGGACGCGTACTTTCTGGCGATCACAGGAATCCTTGACGCGGCTGACCCTTCTTCATTTACACCGGGTCTTGCTTCATTAGACGCCTTGATCCAATCCCTCACGATCACGCCTTAGGAGAGTTGTTCACACCTCATTCCGTTCGTTCGCAGTTGCACTGCGAACGAGAACAGCCTACATCCTTCTCATGCCATTCTTTCCGCAGCGCAACTGCGGAAAGAACTTAGCGCGCAATACGAAATACGGAGTACACCATGCCCTTCTATCAAAAACTCGGACAAATCCCTCACAAACGACACACGCAATTTAGAAAACCAAACGGCGAACTGTATCGCGAAGAATTGATGGGGCTGGAAGGATTCTCGTCCCTGCAATCCATTCTGTATCACAACTTCATCCCCGCGCGCGTCAAACATACCGAAGACCTCGGCTCGCGTTTACCTGAAACTGTGGAGTTTGGTCCGATCCGTCATCGCGCGTTCAAGACTGCCGACGCGCCGCTCGGAGGCGACGCGGTCACCGCGCGGATTCCATTGCTGGCAAACCGCGATGTGATCCTTGGCGTGGCGCGCGCGTCGAAAAGCATGGACTATTTTTATCGCAACGCGCAGGCATACGAAACATGGTGGGTGCATGAAGGCAGCGGCGTGTTGAAATCGCAGTTCGGCAATTTGAAATTTCGCACAGGCGATTACATCGTCATTCCATTTGGAACCACGTGGCAAATGCACATTGACGGAGCCGAAGCGCGTTTCTTCACCATCGAGAACCCGTCACAGATCGAGCCGCCGAAGCGCTACCGAAACAATTTCGGTCAGATGCTCGAACACGCGCCGTATTGCGAACGCGACATCCGCACGCCCGATGAATTGGAAACGCACACCGAACGCGGCGACTTTGAAGTCCGCGTGAAAGTGCGCGACCGATTATCAAAACACATTCTGGATTACCATCCGTTCGATGTCGTCGGCTGGGACGGCTATCTCTACCCGTGGATCTTCAACATCGAAGACTTCGAGCCGATCACGGGACGCGTCCATCAGCCGCCGCCCGCGCATCAAACCTTCGACGGGCATAACTTCGTCGTCTGTTCGTTCGTTCCGCGCCTGTTCGACTATCATCCGCTCGCCATCCCCGCGCCGTATAACCACTCGAACGTCAACTCCGATGAAGTGATCTACTATGCCGAAGGCAACTTCATGTCGCGCAAAGGCATTGACCGCTCGGACATTTCCATGCACCCTTACGGGCTTGCGCATGGTCCGCAACCCGGCATGACCGAAGCCTCCATCGGCGCGAAAGAAACGAAGGAGCTGGCTGTAATGGTGGACACGTTCTATCCATTGAACCTCACAAAGGACGCGCTCGAATTTGAAAAACCCGAGTATCAGTCCACGTGGATGGAAGGAAGCGGCGAGTAAAAGTGAGCCTTCGGAAGCCTATAAGTCTTCCGAAGGCTTTGATGACAACTGAAGTTACGCGATCTAGCCACAGAGACGCGGAGTCGCAGAGAGAAA
>CASGHD010000169.1 GCA_949319575.1 uncultured Anaerolineales bacterium
ACATGCGGATAAAACCGATTGAACAATTCATTGTTGCGGCTGTCTGTTTCATCTGCCCAGACTTGGCTGAACATGAAGAATGAGGGTTGAGTGACTCCATTGTCAATCACTTCGTATGAGACGGGTCGCGCGAATGGATCCATGCCGAGCAAGGCGGTGCAACGCGGATCGGTGCCGCAGAATTGGATCGCCGCGCCGCCGCCTGTTGAGTGTCCGTACACGCCGACGCGCGAAAGATCGAGCTTGTCTGCAAAGGGTGTTCGTAAACTGCCGTTCATGATCCCAAGCGCATCGAGTGTGTATCCCAAGTCGCCAGTCCATTGGTTGACCAATTTCTGCGCGACCGCTTCGTACTCTGCTGTAGGTGTTTCATCGGGAGGCAATGCTGACGGATTGTTCAATGCGACATCGCCGTTCGGGAACACGGTCACGACTGCGCCGTAGGTGTGTTGCGCGCCGACCACGACGTATCCGTGACTGGCGAGTTCGAGGGCTTGCTCGGTGTTCTGCGCGTTGAATCCGTTCCAGCCGTGTGAAAATAAAATCACTGGAAACGGTTCTGATGATTCGGCAACTTTTGTATCTTTGAACGCAGGGATTTTTACCAGCGCCAGATGATCAAGGAAAAACGAAGGCAAACCGATATGACTCGCAATTGCGGGCGCGTAGATTTTCGCATCCGCCATCCACGGCGCGCGCTCGGCGGACGAATCCGCTTCAGACGGGTACCAAATCTGAATCATGAAACGGCGCGGTTCATCTTTACCCGAATAAATCTCGCGGCGCGAGTTGTCAACCAATTCATAGATGCGCGTGCCGACATCGTAGGGTCCGCTGGGATGGGCGATGCGCGGAACAGGCAAAAGGATGGGAAGAGCCGTCGAGAGGGCGAGCAGGATGAACGTCAAGATGGAAGCGACGGTTTTTATCTCCACATGAAAGATGGCAAGAGTCGCAAAGATAATCGTCAGCGCGTACAGTGGAATCATCTGCCAGCGATAGCCTTCGACTGCGAAGTGAATCAAAAGAATCGCGAGCGCGGCAACGGGCAGATAACGAATCGGCAGCGGGCGCGGCGCGCGCCACAATAGATGAACGGCAAGCAGGAGGGGTGTGATGATTTCAAGCGGTCGCATCGCATGATTGTACATGAAATCTCGCGGCGCTGTCGGAGCGTGGCGGAGACCTCGACGAATAAAATTCGGGCGGGGTACAATCAGCGCATGTTCATTTCTTTTGCGATCAGTATTTTTCTTTCCGCGTTTCTTCTCTTTCAAATTCAACCGCTCATCGGGAAATTTATCCTGCCGTGGTTTGGCGGCGCGCCCGCGGTGTGGACGACAGCGATGTTATTTTTTCAAGTATTGCTCACGGGCGGGTATGCGTATGCGTATTGGCTCATCCGTCGCGTGAAAATAAATTTGCAAACATTGATCCACATCGCGCTGATTCTTTTTTCCATCGCAGTTCTGATCGGTCTTTCGTTCACATGGACATCGCCCATCACGCCCGACTCAAGTTGGAAGCCGCAAAATGTTGACGCGCCGATCATCCATATTTTCACATTACTCATCGTGTCCGTCGGCTTGCCGTATTTCATCCTTGCCGCGAACGGTCCGCTCATGCAAGCATGGTTCAGCCGAAACTTTCCGCAACAATCCTATGCGCGTTTATATTCGCTATCGAATCTCGGATCACTGCTCGGCTTGCTCGCTTATCCCGCGTTGATCGAGCCATGGTTATCTCTGCGCTTTCAAGGATGGATGTGGTCAATCGGATTCGCGCTCTTTGGACTCTTCGCCATTTGGATCGCCTTCCGCTCCCGACGCGCTTCGCCTCTTTCCCCAGTGGAAGTTGACTCACCCTCGTCAAGCGGACGCCCATCCTCAGCCTTGTTCGCGCTGTGGCTGGCGTTGAGCGCGACCGCGTCGCTGTTCCTGCTTTCGGTCACGAATCAGATTTCGCAAGAGGTGGCGGTGATTCCCTTCTTGTGGATTCTTCCTCTGACGATTTACCTGCTCTCATTCATCCTGACTTTTTCAGGGCGGGGCTATCACCGAAAAATTTATTCCATTTTATTTTTCATCTCCCTCGCGTTGACGTTGTTCGTCATGCTCAACGCAACCGCGTTGCATATCTACTGGCAGATCGGCGCGTATAGTTTGTTGTTATTCACCGCCTGCATGTTGTGTCATGGAGAATTGTATTTGCTTCGCCCTGACGCCGAGCATCTGACAACTTTTTACTTAATGGTCTCCATCGGCGGCGCGTTCGGCGGATTGTTCGTCAGCCTGATCGCTCCCGTCATCTTCAACGGCTACTGGGAATTCTTCGTCGGGTTGGCAATGACGATTGCCATTGCGCTCACGGTAATTCGCGGCAGCCAACATGTCACCCTGAGCGCTAGCGAAGGGTCTCGATCTTCGGGGGCAACAGACTCTTCGGTTGCCGAAAACTATTCCCTCACATCGTCCCGACGCTTTTCCGGGAGAGTGACACAAAAAGCGAGATTCGTTTTTACAACCTTTGCCCTCGTCACAATCCTCTTGGCGATTCTAAGCAATGTCTATTCCGGCGCGTTGTATTCAAAGCGAAATTTCTACGGCGTAATCCGCGTGCGCGGCATTACACTGGAAGGCTCGAACGAACCCGCGCTGGTCATGTCGCATGGAATCACCGCGCACGGACTTCAATTCACAAACCCCGATCTGCGCGACATGCCTACCACGTATTATGTCCGTGATGGAGGGGCAGGGCTGGCGATTTTGAATCATCCGAAATATGGCAAAGGGATGCGCGTCGGCATGTTGGGCGTCGGCGCAGGGACTCTCGCCGCGTACGGTCAAACCGGCGACGTGTATCGTTTGTACGAGATTAATCCAGTCGTCATTGATCTGGCAGAAGGGCAGGGAAATTATTTTTCGTTTCTGAACGATAGCCAAGCAAACATTACAACGGTTCTTGGCGATGCGAGAATATCTCTCGAGCGTGAACTTGCCGAAGGGGAAAAGCAAAATTTCGACGTGCTTGTCCTCGACACGTTCAGCAGTGACTCGATCCCCGTTCATCTTGTTACAAAAGAAGCGTTTGCCTTATATCTCGAACACCTCGCCCCCGATGGAATCATCGCCGCGCACATCACGAATTTGCATCTCGATTTACAACCCGTGTTCTGGCAATTAGCAAAGTTTTATGGTTTGAGTATGGCGCGAATAAACTACGAAGGCGACTCGAATGGAGGCTATGCCTCTCACTGGATTCTGCTTGCCCGCGATCCCGCCTTGCTGGACATTCCCGCCATTCAGAACCGCGCTGTTGATTTAGATGGGTATTCCACAACCATCAAATTGTGGACGGATGATTACAGCAATTTGTTTCAGATATTGAAATGACTATGTGCCGCTGCGTTTCGCATTGAGCGGAGTTGAAGGGATGTAACTCTGCAACAAGGAACGTATAAGAAGTTGATAAGTAGTTGTTGCGCCGCGTATTTTGATTCGATAGTGTGTTACACTGATACAGGCATACCATAAACAAAAGGTTTATCAATTTGGGGGAACGGAGGGCGTTCCATAGGGAACACCCATTTACACCCACGCCCGTTGGCTCGGAATTGGCGCGGTTAGCAGTAAAGGAAGACAGTATGAATAAGGGTGAAACTGTATAAGCCTTGCTGGATGCTTTCCAGAAAGGCAATTTCACGTTTGCAAATCCATGATGTAAGCAAGAATGTGCGTCAAAACCTGTCCGAGAAATATAGAGGAAGTCGAATGATCAATTTAACCCTCAATACAAAAATTTACCGGCCGATTAAGCAGGTCTTTGATTTTGTAAGCGAACCTGAAAATGATTTTCAATGGCAATATGGCACGCTGGCGTCAACCCGCTTGTCTGATCGTGTGAGTGCGTTAGGCTCGTTCTTTCAGAGCGTCGGTCATTTAATGGGGCGTAGGATTGAGGGAACCTTCGAGGTGACTGAATATGAACCGTACGCGAAATACGGGTTCAAGTCCCTATCGGGACCGTTGAATTCGCAAACATCCTACACCTTTGAGATCACGGAGGGCAGCACGCGGGTCAACGTGTCAACACAAGCCAATCTGGTCAACTTCTTTCAGATGGACGAACGCGTTGTGGAAAAGACGATCAAAAAACAAATCAGGGAGAATCTAGCGATGCTCAAGAGCCTGCTTGAGACGGCGCAGGTTGTCGCCGCCCCTTGGTAGATTGCGCCAATGTTGATTTCAGAACGACAAGGTATTGATACATGGAAAGGAAAATTTTTATGAATACGAACAAACATTCAATTATCAAACGGATTGCCTTTATCGGCAATTATCTTCCGCGTCAGTGCGGCATCGCGACCTTTACCACCGATCTATGCGAAGCCATCGCGGACGAATACAAAGGCACGGCGTGTATCGCTCTGCCCGTCAACGATATCGAAGGCGGCTATGAATATCCTTCGCGGGTGCGTTTCGAGCTGACCGAGAAAGACACCGAGTCCTACCGCCGCGCGGCTGACTTCTTGAACATCAATAACGTGGATATGGTTTCTTTACAGCATGAATACGGGATCTTTGGCGGACGGGCAGGGAGTTATATTCTTACTCTTCTGCGCGAATTGCGCATGCCGGTCGTCACAACGTTGCACACGATTCTGAGGGATCCCAATCCCGATCAGCGCCGCGTGCTCGAAGAGATCGTTTCTTTGTCCGACCGTGTGGTGGTGATGAGCGAACGCGGCGCCGAATTTTTGCAAAGGATTTATCACGTGCCCGAGGAAAAGATTGACCTGATTCCTCATGGCATCCCCGATGTTCCTTTCGTAGATCCAAGTTTTCACAAAGACCTCTTCGGCGTGGAGGGGAAAAGCGTTTTACTGAGTTTTGGCTTGCTTTCTCCGAATAAAGGCATCGAAAATGTCATTGCCGCGCTGCCCGCCATTTTGGCAAAGTATCCGAACGTAGTTTATATTATTGTCGGCGCGACCCATCCGCATATCATAAAGAATGACGGCGAAACTTATCGGTTGTTCCTTCAAAGGCTGGCGCATGAAAAAGGCGTGGAAGCCAACGTGATCTTCTACAACCGTTTTGTCAACCCCGAGGAACTGGTTCAATTTATCAGCGCGGCAGACATCTACATCACGCCGTATCTGGACGAGGCGCAGATCACATCCGGCACGCTGGCGTACACCTTAGGCGCCGGAAAGGCGATCATCTCCACGCCGTATTGGTATGCGGAAGAAATGCTGGCTGACGAGCGCGGCGCGCTGGTGCCGTTTAGCGACCCGCAGGCGCTGGCTGAACAGGTGATCGATCTGTTGGGAAACGAGTCGAAACGTCATGCCATGCGGAAGCGCGCCTACCTATTCGGGCGAGACATGATCTGGTCGCAGGTTGCCCGGCGCTATATGAAAACCTTCGAGCGCGCTCGCGCCGAACGGCGTTATTTTGCGCAGGCGGAATTCGCAGTGAAGGCATTGGACAAACGCATAGGCGATTTACCTCCGCTCAAACTGGACCATTTGCGTGATCTCACGGATGACACTGGCATCCTGCAACATGCCGTCTTCACGATACCCAACTATCAGGAAGGCTATACCACAGACGATAATGCCCGCGCATTAATGGTCAGCGTGCTTTTGGATGAATTGGGGAATGTGGATGCCGCTGAATTGTCAACTCGCTATCTTGCGTTCATCTGGTATGCGTTCAACGCCAAAACTCGGCGCTTTCGTAATTTTATGGGTTATCAACGAAACTGGCTCGAAGACAGCGGGTCTGACGACAGCCACGGCCGCGCTTTGTGGGCGTTGGGCATGATACTGGGACGCTCTACTACGCCGGCGCTGCATGATATGGCTGGGCGCGTATTTCAACAATCCCTGCTCGCGATTCTTGAGACGAGCAGTCCGCGCGCCTGGGCTTTTGCGCTGATAGGCATCCACGAATACCTGAAACGATTTGCCGGTGACCGCCGCGTTAGCCAAGTGCAGGAGGAATTAGCCGGTCGGCTGCTCTCGCTCTACAAGGATAATCAGAGGGAAGGCTGGAATTGGTTCGAGGATAAGTTGACGTATTGCAACGCCTCGTTGTCGCACGCCATGCTGTTGTGCGGCGAATCTATACCCAACCCTGAAATGACGAATATCGGCTTGGAGTCTCTTGGCTGGCTTGCCGATATACAGCGCTCCGATACGGAAGGAAAACACTTCGTTCCTATCGGCTCGAACGGATTTTACCCGCGCGGCGGAGAACGCGCCCGCTTCGATCAGCAGCCGGTAGAAGCGCAGGCGATGGTCTCTACCTGCCTGGAAGCATATCGGATCACCGGGAAGAAAATCTGGCAGATGGAAGCCCGTCGCGCCTTCGAATGGTTTCTTGGGCGAAATGACCTGCATCTGCCGGTGTATGACCCAACCACCGGAGGTTGCCGCGATGGTCTTCACCCGGATCGAGTGAACGAGAATCAAGGCGCAGAGTCCACTCTTGCGTTTCTCCAATCCCTTTTAGAGTTAAGGTTAGCCGAAAATATCGAGGAATCTCATGAGCACAGCCACAACGAACAATCACCGAACAAATCTATTTCAACGCCACACGTCGAACCCCATCCTGACAGCCGCAAACTGGCCCTATCAAGTCAATAGTATATTTAACCCCGGAGCTACGTTACTCGCTGACGGGACTACATTGTTGTTGTGCCGCGTGGAAGACCGGCGCGGTCATTCCCATCTATGCGCGGCGCGCTCCGTGAACGGCTTTGACCAATGGCAGATAGACTCTCAGCCGACTTTTACGGCTGATCCCGAACGTCACCCCGAGGAGTTGTGGGGGGTGGAAGATCCGCGTATCACCTACGTTCCTGAGCTGGAACAATATGCGATCGCCTACACTGCCTATGCAAGCGGAGGACCGGGCGTCGCTCTCGCGCTCACAAAAGACTTCCGCTCCTTCGAACGTTACGGCGTGATCATGCAACCGGAAGATAAAGATGCCGCCCTCTTGCCGCGCCGGATTAATGGCCAATGGGCTTTGATCCACCGTCCCGTCACCGCGACCAGAGCGGATATGTGGATTTCCTATTCTTCCGATTTGCGGAATTGGGGAAACCATAAGAAAATTCTAGAGGCGCGGCTCGGCAGCTGGTGGGACGCCAACAAAATCGGGCTCTCGTGTCCGCCCATTGAAACGCCGGAGGGTTGGCTGGTGATCTATCATGGCGTGAAGCTCAACGCGGCTGGGGCTATTTACAGATTGGGTCTCGCCTTGTTTGATTTGAATGAACCGGAGCGCTGTTTGAAACGCGGCGACGAATGGGTTTTTGGTCCCAGTGAGCCATACGAACAGCATGGAGATGTAGATAAAGTCGTCTTCCCCTGCGGCTATACCCTCGCGCCGGATGGCGATACGCTCCGCCTGTATTACGGCGCGGCCGACACAAGCATAGCCGTTGCAACAGGTAGCGTAAAAGCGATGCTCGCATGGCTGCATGAAGAAGGCTAATTACTCACCGTACGCAAAAAGACAATGTCAGATTCTGTAACGCGACATTTATGTCGCTCTTGCTTGAGAATAGGCTGAAAAGCGAGACGCTTCGCGGTCCCGCTTTACGTTCTTACTGCGAACTGTGAGTTAATTAATCCTGATCGCCACGCCCATCACTGCCACGTAATGCGCGGCGGCGGCAAGCAAGACAAAGATGTGCCACATCTCATGAAAGCCGAACACACCGGGTTTGAAGTTAAATATTTTCGTGATGTACACAACCGCGCCGAGCGTGTAAAGTACGCCGCCGATGATGAGCCATGTCAATACCCAGGCGGGCAGAGCCGCGAGCATTTGCCCAGCCGCCGCGACAGCCAGCCAGCCCATCACAAGATAAATCCCCGCGTTCAACCAGCGCGGCGCGCGGATGTAATACACCTTGACGATGATCCCGATCACCGCCAGCGACCAGATGATGGTCAACATGCCCCACTTCCAAAAGCCTTCGAAGGCGTTCACGCAAAACGGCGTGTACGTCCCTGCGATGAGCAGGTAGATGGCGGCGTGGTCCACTTTGCGGAAAATTTCCAACGCGCGGTCTTTCACTTGTACCATGTGATATGTCGCGCTCGCGGAAAACATGGCGATCAAACTCACGCCATAAATCGCGAGTGAGATAATTTTTGCGGGCGTGTCCCAGCCGATGATCAGCAACGCGATCAACCCTCCGAGCGCGAGTAACGCGCCCGCCCAGTGGGTGAGGCTGTTTACAGGTTCACGTAATTTTTTCAACATAGTTCCTCTCTTGAACTTTGCGAAGGTTATCAACCTTCGCAAGGTTTGGTTGCAATAATAATTAACAATCGGCTCGATTTAACGTCGCGTACCATAATTTCGGTTTCAAAATTTGCTCGCGCAAACGGCTCTTTCAATTTCTTCTTGATGACCTCCTCCGATTCGGAGGGGGACTCGCCTGTGAATTTATACAGCCATTCGAGCAATCTATTCTTCGGCATCGCCACAGGCAGGACGATCAGCCTGCCTCTATCCATGAGGCATCTTCTAGCCTCTGCCAACGCGCGCGGGTCGAAGATGTATTCCGTCGGAAAGGTCGAGACGATGGTGTCGAACGATTCGTCCGCGAAGGGGAGGCGTTGCGCCAGCCCGCGCGTGAGATTCGCTTCGCCGTTCGTGTTGCGTCGCGCGAGGCGGCTCATCTGAGGCGACTCGTCAATTCCTACGGCGAACCAGCCGTCCCGTCGTAAGAGGCGGTGCAAGTGTCCCGGTCCGTGACCGAGTTCGAGGATGCGAGTCCCTTCGATGAGTGGGAGAATCTCCCGCGTCCAGTCCTTCCAACGATTGAATGAAACTGCCGCGGCGACGAAATCGTATGTGAAAGCAAACTGGTGATAGAGGAGTTTGAAGAAGAGTCGCAGGAATGCTTTCACGAAGCGTAAGCGCCTTTCTTGCCGAAGGTGTAAGCGTTCGCCTTACCGAAATAAAACGAGGGTTTGGTTGCGCCAAACCCTCGTCTCGTTGATTCGGTGAAACTTACGCGGCGGCTTCTTCGCCTTCCGCGCCTTTCTTAGTTTTGCGGATGGACTCGACAGCGGATTTGCCGCGCTCGCGGGCATCGTCGTAGATGGCTTTGCCGCGCTCGCGGGCGGTGTTGTACATTTCGCCACCGCGTTCGCGCACTTGCTTGGCAAGTTCGTCGGCGCGGGCGCGGGCTTCAGCGGCGGCGGCTTCGGCGCGGGCAAGTGCTTCTTCCGTGGTGTGCTGGGCGCGGTCGCGCAGTTCAATGGACTTGTCCTTAATCAACGCGCGGGTCTCTTCGCCGGATTGCGGGGCGAAAAGCAGGGAAACGACTGCGCCGGTGAGTCCACCGACGATGAAGCCTACGAGAAAGGCTCCGAATTCATCACGATCAGACATGGTAACCTCCTTGGGGTTAGCGGTTTAGGTTTTGTATCAGACCTCACAGGTCTTTAAGACCTGTGAGGTCTTTATCAACGATTATTTTTTCTTGAGTCCCATCAATTCTAACATACGGTATAAACCAGCGAGATAGCCGTTCAGTTTGACGACCGGTTCGACAACATTTTCGCCGAGAAATTCTGCCGTGCCGCGCAGGTTGTTGACCGTGTCGCTGGTGGCTTTGAGGATGGGACGGACTTCGTTTTGAAGCAGATTGATCAGGCTGGCGAGTTGGACGATCAGCACGATGAGCGCCACTCCGATGACGAGTGATTCAAGCGCAACGATGATGATGAAGATGTCGCGAATCCTGTCGGTGGGCGTGGCAGGTTGAAGCAGGAAGAAGATCGCCGTTCCCAGCAGGGCAAGCACGACGACCGCGCCGACGATCACCCAGATCATCAGGCGCTTCATCTGCTTTTCCTGTTCGATCTGTTCAGGAGTGCGCGGTGTCGGTTCGGAATATGTGGGCGGAGTTGTCATAGTTAGATTATAGCATTTTTATTTACGCAGGATCGTCGGGGTGGTTGCTACATCCCAAGTAATTTCATCTCGGAGCGGACGATTGCTTCCCAGCCTTCGCGGAAGGGACGTTGTGTCAGCCCAAGTTCGCGTTTGGCTTTACTGCTGTCGCCCCAATACGTCACGCCTGCGAGAGAGCGCAAGGCGTCTGGTGTGTAATATTCGGGCATGAAGCCTGCAAATGGCACAGCCAGAACGGACATCAGTTTCAGCATTTGATACGGAATAACCATCGGCATTTTTGCGCCTGAGATTTCGCATGTAAATTTGTACGTTTCTTCAAGCGTATGCGGTTCGCCCGCAGTGATGTAGGCTTCGCCGATCTTGCCTTTCTCCATCATCAGCAGGTGCCCGCGCGCGGTGTCTTCCACATGCTCATAACATACGCCAAATTGTGTGGGAATCACGGGGATCTGTCCTCGCAGCAAACTTCGGATTCCGCTACCCATGGAAGAGGTGTCGCCGGGTCCGTAAATTCCGCCGGGCATGGCAATGACGAGCGGTAGACCCTTTGCAATGAATCCCTGTGCGATTTCGTGCGCGGCGGCTTTCGTGCGATCGTATTGGGTGAGATGTTTACCCGTGAAGTGATACGACTCATCTACGACTTTCCCTTTGGTATCCGAGTTGACCGCGCAGGTGCTGGTGTACACACCTTTCGGGATTTTCAGTTCCTGCATCAATTCGAGAACGTTGCGCGTGCCATTTACATTGACGTTATAGCCATCCTGCCTGTCCTTTGCCTTTGCCGAATATTTATACCAACCCGCCACGTGGAAGATGCCGTCCACGCCCGTCATCGCCTCGCGCATGGATTCTTTGTCGGTCACGTCACCTTTGTGCAATTTGACGCCCAGTTCTTCCATCCATTTTGCTTTTTGTGGGTCGCGCACAACGGCGCGGACTTCATGCCCCGCCTTGACAAGTTGCCGAACGATCTCGCCGCCTACAAAACCTGTCGCGCCTGTAACCAAATATTTCATAGTAGACCCGTTTTCTCCTTGACCTTTCCTTGCATCCGCAGTATTATAACACAACCGACCGTTCGGTAGGTAAAAACTATGACGCGAAACGAACTCATCGAAACCGCCGCGCAGGTCTTTCGTCAGAAAGGCTATCACGGCGCATCCATGGAAGACATCGCCGCCGCCGTGAAATTGCGAAAGGCGAGCTTGTATCACCATTTTTCATCCAAGCAGGAAATCTTGCTTGAAATTCTAGACCGCGCACTGCAATTACTCCTCGAAAAAATTTCCGCCATCACCGAACAAAATATTTCCGCTGACAAAAAACTGCGGCTGATGATCCGTCAATATCTGCAAATCCTGGCAGAGAACGTGGACCTCGCCGCAGTTTTGCTTTTTGAACACCGCGCGCTTGAACGCAGGCAACATGCTCGTCACATTCCCAGCCGCGACAAATTCGAATCGCTTTGGAAGGATGTTGTTGCCGAGGGTGTAAGCAAAAAAATCTTCAAATGCGACGACCCGTCCATGGCTGTCCGCGCATTGCTTGGGCAGTTGAACTGGACGATCACGTGGTATTCGCCCGACGGCGACAAATCCATCGAGGAGATCGCCGACGATTATTCCAATTTGTTGTTGAATGGATTGTTGAAATGAGCGCATCCTTCGCCGTATTTGAATCCGCTGGCGGGGCGAAAATCTTTCGCCTTCCGCTTCAAGTCTTTCCGAACTTTTGGGCGTATGCTTATGTTGTGCAACACGATCAGCAAACTTATCTCATTGACACTGGTTCGGGGACAGATACCTCGCATGAAGGTTTGTTGAACGGACTCAAACAGGCGGGATTTCAACCTGCTGACTTAACTCAAATTCTTCTGACTCACGCGCACATTGACCATTACGGCGGACTCTCCAAACTCAAGCCTCTCACGAGCGCGAAGATTGGATGTCACGAACTGGATGCGCAAACCGTGTCACATCACGATGAAAACCTTGCGTTGATGAGCAAACGCTTCGCCTCTTTCCTGACGGAGGCTGGGCTCGCTAAAGACGAAGCGGATTCACTCCTCGACATTTACCGCTTCACGAAGAGTCTCTATCAATCCGTTCCCGTGGACTTCACATACGAATCAAAAAACATGCAAGTCGGTCCGTTCGAGATGATCCATGTGCCTGGGCATTGCGCGGGCCACGTGGCGATGCGGCTGGACGATGTCGTCTTCTGCGGCGACATGGTCGTCGAAGGAGTCACGCCGCATCTGCACCCAGAAACCATCGGCGCGTATAACGGACTCGATCATTACCTCGAATCCCTTGAGAAATTGCGAGTGTGGGCGGATGGCGCGCGTTTGATCCTAAACGGTCACAACGATGTAATCACCGATCTCCCTGAAAAGGTTGACGCGGCACGCAAGCACATCCTTCATCGCATGAGTAAGATAGCGAATGCGCTTGCCGAGCCGCTCACAATCGCTGAAGTTTGCGGAACGGTCTATGGCAGGCTGGAAGGCTATAACCAACTACTTGTCATCGAAAAAACTGGCGCATATGTCGAGTATTTCTATGAACATAGCATGATCGAAATCGTCAACGCTGATGAGGTGGAGCAGGGCTTGCCTGCGCGGTATCGGCGGTTGCGCGGTGAAGATGAAATGTTGGAAGAATTGGAAAGAAAGGTAAAGACGGAGACACGGATGCAAGTAGACACGTAAACACGGAAACAGGTAGTCACTTGTCTGCTTGTTTACTTGTCTACTTGTTTACCTGTATACCCCTGCACTCCGAAGGAGAAACCATGTACTCATTCGACCCAACTGAAGAACAACAAATGCTGGTTGACGCGGTGAACAAATACGCCGTCAACGATTTGCGTCCCGCCGCGCGTGAGGCGGAGGAAAATAATGATCTGCCGAAGAAACTTGTCAGCAAAGGCTGGGAGTTGGGACTGCTTCAAGCGTCCATTCCCGAATCCTACGGCGGGTTCGGCGAGCGGAGCGCGGTCACGGGCGCGCTGGCGTTGGAAGAAATGGCGTTCGGTGATTTGGCGGGAACTCTCGCGGTGACGACGCCGAGTCTCTTTGCGACGCCGATTTTGCTGGCGGGCAGTGAAGAGCAGAAGAAAACATACTTGCCGAAGATTGTCGCGGGCGATTGGAGTCCGTACACTGCCGCGCTGATCGAATACGCGTTTGACTTCGATCCGAACGATTTGAAAACAACGGCAACACTGCAAGGCGAAAATTATATTCTCAACGGCGAGAAGGCGTTTGTCCCGTTTGCGAGGGGAGCCGAGTCAATTCTCGTGTACGCGAATCTCGATGGGCAGAGTCAAGCCTTCATTGTCGGGAAAGAGGCGGGTGGCTTGTCCGTCAGCGATGAACGCGAGAAGTTGATGAGTCTCAACGCGTTGCCGATGTATCGAGTCAGGTTGGAGAATGTGAAAGTCCCCGTTGCGAATCGACTCGGCGGCGCGGCGGGTCACGATTTTGAAATCATTCTCGCTTCGATGAGAATTGCCAACGCCGCGACAGCCGTCGGTGTGGCGAATGCGGCGTTTGAATATTCAATGAATTATGCAAAGGAGCGCGAAGCCTTCGGTGTGAAGATCGCGCAGAAACAAGCCATCGCGTTTATGCTCGCCGAAATGCGGACCGAGATCGAAGCCATCCGTTTGCTCACTTGGGAAGCTGCGTGGAAGTTAGATCAGGGACGCGAAGACGCAAGCAACGAAGCCTATCTCGCGTCCACTGGCGCGGCGGATATGGCGATGATGGTCACCGACCGCGCCGTGCAAATCCTCGGCGGACACGGCTATATCCGCGAACATCCCGTTGAGATGTGGATGAGGAATGGGAGAGGGTTTGCGATGTTTACGGGACTTGCTATTGTCTAGTGTCGTTGCGAGGGCGATGCTCTTTCGCCCGAAGCAATCTCCTCGCAACAGAAGACTTCTTGTAACAGGAGATTGCTTCGTCACTGCTTCGCAGTTCCTCGCAACGACATATAAAAGGAGATATTATGCCAATCGAATTTGAAGCGCCGAAACCGATTACCAACGCGCAGTTTGTGTTGAAGACTGTCGCCGAGGAAATGATGCGACCGAAGTCGCGTTATTTCGATGAACATGAACACGAGATTCCATGGGATTACATCGAGTTCATGCACTCTGCCATGAAGGCGATGGGCGGGAGTTCGCTCGCGCCCAAAGAGAATGGAAATGGCAAAGACGCCGAAAAAGAAAAACGCCCGCCCATCGGATATCAATTGATCGCGGCGCAATTGGAGGCGTTGTCGTGGGGTGACGTGGGGATGTATCACTGCCTGCCAGGCGGCGGATTGGGAGCGGCGGCGGTTCATTCCGCAGGGACGGCTGATCAGCGTGTGAAATTTTTATCACGCTTCAACGGCGACAAACCCACGTTCGCGGCGATGTGCATCACCGAGGCGGGCGCAGGCTCGGACAACTCCGCCATCCGCACGCGCGCGGTGTTGGATGAGAAGACCAACGAGTGGGTGATCAACGGCGAGAAAATTTTCGTCACGGGCGGCGACAAGTCGTTTACCGAATATGAAAAACTCGGGCGTGGCTTCATCGTCGTGTGGGCGTCCATTGATCCCTCGGCAAAGCGGGCGGGGATGCGCGCGTTTGTCGTCGAGGGTGGGACGAAAGGCGTGGAGGTCGTCAAGCTGGAAAAGAAGATGGGCATCCGCGTCAGCGACACGGCGGCGATATCGCTCGTGGACGCGCGCGTTCCGTTCGAGAATATTTTAGGCAGTCCCACTGTTGAAAAAAACATGGCGGGATTCAAAAAGGCGATGGCGACATTCGATGCGACTCGTCCGCTCGTCGCCGCGACAGGCGTCGGCGTGGCAAGAGCCGCTTTGGATTTCCTGAAAGAGAAACTCGCGGAGAATGGAGTCAAAATCCGCTATGGGATTCCGCGTCAAAAGTTATCCAGCATTGAGCGCGATGTGATTGACATGGAGATCATGCTCAAGTCTGCGTGGCTGATGGTCATCAAGGCGACGTGGATGGCGGACAATAAAAAGCCGAACGCGTTGGAGGCTTCGATGAGCAAGGTGAAAGCGGGCGATGTGTGTACGAAGATTACGCAAAAGGTCGTCGAGATTTTGGGTCCGCTTGGGTACAGCCGCGAGTTCCTCGCCGAGAAGTGGATGCGCGACGCGAAGATCACAGATATTTATGAAGGGACGGGGCAGATCAATCGGCTCGTGGTGGCGAGGCAGATACTTGGGTATTCGGGGGCGGAGTTGAGGTGAGGGAGTAATTGGTAAGTGGTAAGTGGAGAATTAGAGATTAGAGACTGGAGATTGGTATGCACGGTGGTTGAGTAGCCCCGAATGCTCTTTGAGGGGCGTATCGAAACCACCAGTTAACAGAGATATTTTGGGTTATGGTGGAAGCGAGATTAGAGAATTGGAGATTGGTAGATATGAAGACTCAGGCTTCTAAACGATTTGATAAAAAGCTTTTTGAAAAAGCCGTCATAGACAGTTTTCATTTCCTTCAAGACCGTTATGGTTTCTCCGCTCCTGTCGCTAATGATTATGGGAGAGAAATATTTGTCAAATATGAAAGAGGCAATCAAACAGTGTCAGTTTCTTATGAGTATGGCATGACTCCATTAATTGAAATCTTTTACCCCTCTGTCGAAACAGGCGATAGACCTGTGCCTTGGGCAGAAAAGAATAATGTACAGAGAAGCAGAAGGTTTCCAAAATATAGACTTGCAATTCGTTTCTCTGATGACGAGAATTCCACGCCAAAGTATATAAAAGAAATGTCACTTGAGTTTGAAAAGACAGAGTCAAGTTGGTTAAACACCAAACAAATCACTTGACCCCGAGAAGAGAAAATAATCTTGATAGTAGTGGTTTCGATACACCCTTGGCTATCGCCTCGGGCTACTCAACCACCAAGGCATAATTGAAATGAGGACTTTATGAAATATCAAATTCACAAAGCAGTAGTGATCGGCGCGGGGACGATGGGTGCGGCGATTGCGGCGCATTTGGCTAACGCGGGTGTGCCTGTGACGCTGTTGGATATCGCGTCGAAAGATGGCGATAAGAACAAGATTGTGAAAGATGGCTGGGATCGTTGTCTGAAAGCCAAGCCCGCAAACCTGATGTCGGATGAGTTGAAGACATTGGTGAAACTCGGCAATCTTGAGGATGATTTCGGCGCGGTGGGCGAGGCGGATTGGATCGTTGAAGCCATTGTAGAGAATTTGAGCATTAAGAGAGAATTGATGGCGCGGATTGATGATGTCCGCAAGGCGACGGCGATTGTTTCGACGAACACGTCGGGCATCCCTGTGAATGACATTGCCGAGGGACGCTCGAAAGAGTTCAAGAAACATTTTCTGGGGACGCATTTTTTCAACCCGCCACGCTATTTGAAGTTGCTGGAAGTCATCCCGACGAAAGACACGGATAAAGCAGTTATCGAGTTTATCTCGCGGTTCGCCGAATATCGCTTGGGTAAGGGAATCGTCCTGTGCAAGGACACGCCGAACTTCATCGGCAACCGCGTCGCGTTTGGGACGGGCGCGTTCGGCATGGACTTCATCTTGAAGAATGATTACACCGTTGATGAAGTGGACGCGCTCACGGGTCCGCTAATGGGACGACCGAAGACGGCAACCTTCCGCTTGATGGACTTGGTCGGAATTGATGTGTGGGATCACGTTGGGAGAAATCTTGCTCCGTTGATTCCGCATGACAAGTTGGGACAGGAATATCTCAAATCTGAAGCGCCGAACAAGTTGATCTCGACTCTCATCGAGCGCAAATGGCTTGGTAATAAAACGAAGATTGGTTTTTATAAAGGAGTTCGCAATGCAGAAGGTAAAAAAGAATTTTGGTCGCTGAACTTGAAGACTCTCGAACACGCCGCGCCGACAAAGCCGCGATTCGATTCGGTCAAAGCGGCGAAAGATGTCGAAGGGTTGGGTGACAGGCTGAAGGTCATGCTCGAAGCGGACGACAAGGCGGCGCAGTTAGTCAAAGCGTTGACGTATCAAGGCTTCCAGTACGCGTCATCCATCATCCCCGAAGTTGCCGACACGGTGAAGCCGATTGACGATGCCGTCCGCTGGGGATTCATGCACGAGGCGGGTCCGTTCGAGGTGTGGGATATGCTTGGCGCGCGCGAGACAGCCAAAAGGATGAAAGAGGCGGGCTATCCTGCGGCGAAGTGGGTGAGCGCGATGTTGAAGAACGGCGTCGAGTCGTTTTATCAGTATAAAGGCGGTGAAAAAGTTGCGGTGTATGACGCGGTGAAGGGCAAGTATGTCAAGTTGAAGAAACTTGAAAATGTCGTGATGTTGCGAGGCACGAAAGTTGTTTCGCAAAACGCGGGCGCGACATTTCGCGACATGGGCGACGGCGTTGCGTGTTTGGAATTTCATACGAAGATGAACTCGCTCGATGAAGACGTGATGAACATGACCGTTGAGACGTTTGATCGTCTTGAAAATTTTGACGGGCTTGTGATCGGCAACGAAGGTGAAAATTTCAGCGCGGGCGCGAATTTGTTTATGATGGTGGTCGGCGCGCAACAAGGCATGTGGGATATGCTCAACGGCGCGGTGCGAAAACTGCAAGACATGAACATGCGGATGCGTTACTCGCCGAAGCCAATCGTCGTTGCGCCTGCGGGTCTCACGCTTGGCGGCGGATGCGAGATCACGATGCACGCGTCGCGCGTGGTTGCGTCGGCGGAAACATACATCGGACTTGTTGAACTCGGCGTGGGAGTCATCCCTGCGGGGGCTGGCACGAAAGAAATGTTGCGGCGCATCGTCAACCCCGTGATGCGAGTCGAAAATGCCGAGCCGCTTGCCGCGTTGCAAAAAGCGTTTCTACAGATGGGACAGGCGAAAGTTGCAACGAGCGCGGAGGAAGCGCGCGGCATGAATATTCTTTTGCCCGCCGATCGCATCGTGATGAATCGCAGTCACCTGCTTGCGGAGGCGAAGAACGAAGTCCTGCACATGATCGCCGCTGGATACAAGCCGCCCGCGCCCGAACTCATCTATGCCGCGGGACGCGACGCGCTTGCCGCCATTCGCATCGGCGCGTGGATGTTCAAGGAAGGTCACTACATCACGCAATACGATCATCACGTGGCGGGCAAACTTGCCTACGTGATGTGCGGCGGCGAACTCACGCGCGGTCAATGGGTGAGCGAGCAATATATTTTGGATCTCGAACGCGAAGCGATTTTGTCTTTGTTCGGCGAAGAAAAAACGCAGGCGAGGATGTGGAGTATTTTGCAAACAGGGAAGCCGTTACGAAATTAGAGAATTAGAGGATTGGAGAATTCTCTAATTCTCTCCAAAGGAGTTAACTATGAAAGACGCAGTGATTGTTTCTGCCGTACGGACGCCAGTTGGTAAAGCAAAGAGAGGAGGACTTGCCACGGTTCGCACCGACGAGATGTCTGCCGCGACCATTCAAGCCTTGCTCAAGCGGACGCCGAATCTCGATCCCGCCCAAATTGAGGATGTGGTCATCGGCTGTGCCTTCCCCGAAGGCGAGCAGGGACTCAACATGGCGCGCATGATCGCCTTACGGGCGGGCTTGCCAGACTCGATCCCCGCTGAAACTGTCAATCGTTATTGCGCGTCGGGTGTGCAGTCCATTGCGCATGTGGCGTATGCGATTCAATCGAGTCAAATCGAGGTTGGCATCGCGGGCGGAGCGGAGTCCATGACAATGGTGCCAATGGCGGGATTCAAGTTCTCGCCGAATCCATATTTCGCGCAAGACCTTCCGCAGTATTACACCAACATGGGTCTCACCGCCGAAAATGTCTCCGTTAAATACGGCGTCAGCCGCGAAGATCAAGATGAGTTCTCGTTGAAGAGTAACCAGAAAGCGGCGAAGGCTGTCAACTCTGGATTGTTCGATCCCGAACTCATTCCGTTGGATGTTGAGATAACTGAACTCGATGGAAACGATAAACCTGTGAAGAAAAACTTCACGGTGAAGCGTGACGAAGGTCCGCGAGCGGATACGAGCATGGAAGCGCTCGCCAAACTCAAGCCTGCGTTCAAAGAAGGCGGAGTTGTGACGGCTGGCAACTCCTCCCAAATGTCCGATGGCGCGGCGGCGGTGATGGTCATGTCTGCCGAGCGAGCCGCGCAACTGGGACTCAAGCCGCTGGTGCGATTCGTTTCGTTCGCCGTTGGCGGTGTCCCGCCTGAGTTGATGGGAATCGGTCCGATTGTGGCGATACCCAAAGCATTGAAATTGGCTGGGCTTACCCTCAACGATATTGACTTGATAGAACTAAACGAAGCCTTCGCCGCGCAATCACTGGCTGTGATTCGTACTCTTGAGTTGGACGAGAGCAAAGTCAACGTCAACGGAGGCGCGATTGCGTTGGGGCATCCGCTGGGATGCACAGGCTCGAAACTCACCACGCAACTCATTTACGAAATGGGTCGCCGTAAATCGAAGTATGGCATGGTCACCATGTGCATCGGCGGCGGCATGGGCGCGGCGGCGGTGTTTGAGAACCTTCAAAACTGAGTCAAAGGTCGAAGGTCACTGACTTTTGACATTCGACCTTTGACTAATAAACTAAAAAACTACCAAACTAGGAGACTAACAAATGCCCCTCACAGTATCACAACTCATGGAAAAAATGCCGAGCGCGTTCCTGCCTGAAAAGGCGCAGGGAGTGAACGCGGTCATCCACTTCAAATTCACAGGCGCGGAAGCGGGCGACTGGAACGCGAAAATCGCGGATGGCAAAGTTGCCGTCGCAAAAGGAGAACCGAGCGAAAAGGCAACCATGACCTTGACTGCCGATTCCAGCGATTACGTCAATATTTTCACAGGCGAACTCGATGGGATGCAAGCCTTCATGCAGGGAAAACTCAAATTAGGCGGCGACTTGAACCTGGCGATGAAGTTGATGCAGATGTTCAAGATCAAATAGCCCGCTTCGATATAAACACGCTGTGTTGTTGCGCTCGTCTGCCCGGTTGTCGAATCGTTTGGGTTGGACGAGCGTAACTGCTTTAAACGCAAAAAGGATGCCGACCTTTGCCAATTAAGCGTCGCGGGCGGGGCGGCAGGCTCTGCCGATGAAGAGTTTATAGCGACAGCGCTTTCAGGGTGATATTGCCCGTTTCATCCTAATACATGTGCGCGGATAGCCATTATTCTCGCCGTCAAACCTGCCTTCCTGTTGAAAGCCTTCGCTTTCGTACAGCGCGCACTTATATCATGCCGAGCGAAGCATCTCTCCTTCCACGGGAAGCCTTCTTTGGACAGTAGAGATTCTTCGTCGCTCCGCTACTCAGAAGACGTGGGGTTTTAAAACGAAAACCGAGGGCAAGCCTCGGCTGGGATTAAATGGAATCAGCGGGTTCATGCCCTAAAATACTTGGTAAATTACAGGCTGTCTGTCATTCGCAGGGTATCCTTCTCAAGCCAAGTTGCATCACCGAAACAAAGCGCGCATTACTCATAGGGTAAACTTCCGAACAAACCCTACGTCTATGCACAGGAGGAAAAACCCATGACCAGGAAAATTCTTGCAATACTAGCCCACCCAGATGACGAAACCTTCGGCTTGGGCGGCACCTTGGCTTTGTATCATCAAAAAGGAGTGGAAACGTATTACGTCTGCGCTACGCGCGGCGAAGTGGGTTCGGCGGATGAAGAATTTATGAAAGGATTCAAAGACACCGCCGAAATGCGCACCGATGAACTCATGCGCGCCGCCAAAATTTTAGGCTTGAAAGAAGTTTTCTTTTTAGGCTATCGCGATTCGGGTATGCCCGGCTCGGAGGACAACAAACACCCAAACGCGCAAGTCGCTCATTCCATAGATGAAGTAGCAGGGAAGGTTGTCAAATACATCCGCGAGCTCAAGCCCGAAGTCGTCATCACATTCGATCCGATTGGCGGGTACAAACATCCCGATCATATTCACATCCAACGCGCAACGACGCTCGCCTTTGAAAAAGCGGACGACGCTTCATTCCACCCGGAAGCTGGCGCGCCATTCAAACCAGGCGCTCTCTACTATCATGTCTTCCCGAAATGGCTCCTCAAATGGTCGGCGCGCTTGATGCCGTTATTTGGAAAAGACCCTCGCAAGTGGGGGCGCAACGGCGACATTGACCTGACAGAGTTGATCGTTGATTTTCCCGTTCATGCTCGAATCAACATTCGCTCTGTGACAGATATCAAGCGCAAGGCAAGCGAGCAACACGCTTCGCAAGGCGGACGACAAATGCGTCGCGGCTTTTTCGGCATCCTTTCACGACTCTTCGGCGAGCATGACGATTACATGCGGGCGCGCCCTCCTGTGGAGGGGAATTTTCGTGTAAAAAACGATCTTTTTGAACTGTAAAATCTGATTATTCGACCGATAAGCGGCTGGAACCTTTTCAGCCGCTTTTTCGTTCCACGAAAGGCGTGATAATGCGTGTTAGAATCGATATGACTTGCGCAGTTGGCGGGCAGTTGTACTGCCGCCGTCGCAGCGCAACTTTGACGAAACAGATTCAACCGCGTAACTCCTACTCTATTAAATCCTATGACTGAAACCAACATCGAAAAACAATCTGCAAGGCGGTTTAACTTTCCCGGCCTGTTCGCCATGTTGCTCCATCCGAGTGAAGCGTTTTCTCCCATGTCTTCCGACCGTCAGAGTTCATGGTTAACCCCCATGCTTGCCCTCACGATTTCAACGATCCTTGTTGTAATCGTTACTGGCTACCTCAAAACCCAAGCCGCATTGAGCGGCGTGGTTGAATTGCCTCCCGATTGGCAGTTTTGGACACCGGAGATGCAAGAGAGTTATATGCAAGCGCAACAGACCTCGCAGGGACCGGTGGTCAACTATGTCTTGCCTGCTGTCGGCGCGTTGTTTTCGCTCTGGCTTGGCTGGGTTATTTTCGTGGGAATCATGCGATTGGTTTCGACCCTGTTGGGTGGGCGCGGTTCGACTCAAAGCGCGTTGAACATCGTTGGCTGGGCGAACACTCCGTTTATTGTTCGAGATCTACTGCGAGCGATTTTTATGTTGATCGCAGGACATCAGATCGCCAGCCCTGGACTTTCTGGCTTTGTTCAACCGGGTTTTTTCTATCAGTTTCTCTCCCGCGCCGATATCTTTCTGTTCTGGAATATCGCCTTGCAGGGCATCGGCTTTTCGGTGGTGGACGGTCTTCCGAAAGGCAAAGCGTTGATCGGCGTGCTTGTTGTCGTGCTGATACTGATCGCCATTCAGGCGGGCGTGGGCGCGACAATCGCAAACTTTGGGTAGCATGGGCAAGCCGTTTATTCGCATCGTCGGGCTGAAAAAACATTTCGAGATGGGCGGGCAGACCGTCCGCGCGTTGGATGGCGTTGACGTGGAGATCGAAGCGGGGACTTTTACTGTCGTGATGGGACCTTCCGGCTCGGGCAAAAGCACGCTTCTTTACCTCCTGGGAGGGCTGGACCGCCCAACCTCCGGCGAGATCGCCATTGAGGGCGAGCGCCTCGACCAAATGGACGAGAACGCGTTGGCATTGTTTCGCCGCCGCGCGATGGGATTTGTCTTTCAATCGTTTAACCTGGTGACAAGTATGACCGCGTTGGAGAACGTCGCATTCCCGATGCAGTTCGCCGGTGTCGCGGCGGCGTCGAGGCGGGAGCGGGCGCTGGGGTTGTTGAATCAGGTCGGCTTGGCGAATCGAGCCGATCACCGTCCCTCGGAGCTTTCGGGCGGGCAACAACAACGAGTCGCCATCGCGCGCGCGCTGGTCAACAATCCGAAACTGGTTCTGGCAGACGAGCCGACCGGCAACCTCGATACCACGAGCGGAAGCGCGATCATGCACGTGCTGTCGGATTTGCATAAAGCCGGGCGCACGGTGTTGGTGGTGACGCACGACCCGCGCATGACGCGCTTTGCCACGCACAAGATCCATTTGCTCGATGGGCATATCGTCACCGAAGCGGAATACGAAGCCGCCGCGCTGGAAGCGATGCAGGTTGAATAACTTTTATGTTGTAGGAAAAAATGAAAAATAAAATTTCTCGATTGACATCTATTATCGTATTGACCTCGGTGGCTTTTTCATTCAGCGTCGGCGGGTACTTTGACGTCCTTGCGCAGGCTCCTACAGAAACACCTGCGCCTTCGCCCACGCCTATAACCCCATCTGCTACCGTCCCAACAGTAGATACATCGTCGCCCACGCCTATAACCCCGCCTGCTACCGTCCAAACAGTAGTCACGACGCCTGCGCCTACTAATACATTTATTCCAACTTCTACAAACACGCCGCTTCCATTTGTGCGCCCCCAAATGGTGGTCAAAGCGACGGCTACAAAAGGGAGCGTTCAAACAAATGCTGAATTTAAGTTGAGCATCGAACTTCAAAACGCGGGGACGGCAACTGCCTACAGCGCTCAAGCCGTACTTTCCTCCGCCGATCTCGTGCCGCTCAAAAATGGCGGAGTGTCTGTGTTGGGAACTGTGGATGCAGGCAACAACGCCAACCTGGCGCAGACCTTTTTAGTCAGCGGGCAAATTTATGGGCAAAAAATCGTTGTTGTTGATCTCACGCTCACTTATTACGATAGTACGGGCGCAACATATTCCGATAAATTCACACTCTCGATCGCATCCACCGGCGGAGTCTCCAGCGGTGTTGCGGCGGCAACCTCAACTCCCACCGGGGTGAAGAGTTCGCAACTTGTGATCACCGGTTATTCGTCTGATATTGATCCGCTTCAACCCGGCGAACAATTTGAACTCAAACTGAATGTGCAAAACGTGGGGAACGCCAAAGCCCAGCGCATCACCATGATCGTGGGCGGCGGCTCCGGCGGGACCTCCGGCGGAACGCCGCAACCCGGCGGAGTCTCGGGTGGCGGCGGAGATTTCGCAAACTTCGCCCCGGTCGGCGCGTCGAACGTGCAATCGTTGGGCGATCTCGGCGCAGGCGGAGCAATCGAAGCGACTCAAAGCCTCATCGTCAACGTGTCCACCAACCCCGGCGCATACCCGATGAAAATTTCGTTCTCCTACATCAATGATAAGAACGAAGTCATCAACGATGAGCAGGTTATCACCTTGCTTGTCCACAGCCTCCCGAATTTGGATGTAAGTTTCTACCAGCCGCCCGGCGTGCTGTTCACCGGTCAACCAGGTCCACTGCCGATTCAGATCGTCAACGTGGGCAGGCGCTCGGCAGTGTTGGGAAATATCAAGATCACATCGGATTCCGGTTTCCTCGAGGGCAACACGGGACTCGTCGGTTCTCTCGACGTGGGGGCATTCTTCACCATTGACGCGTTGTTCACACCCGAGCAAACGGGGACAATCCCGCTCACCGTCACTATCGAATACGTGGACGATTTCAACAAGCCGCGAACGATTGTAAAGACCATCGAAGTTCAAGTGGAGGAAATGGTCATCGAAGAACCGATGGTTGACCCGAACGGCGAAGGATCTGAAGAACCAGCCGCGGAAACGTTCTGGCAAAAGGTAAAACGATTCATCCTCGGCATCCTGGGCTTGGATAGCGCGCCGCCGTCTGACACAGAATCTGCTCCGCTGGAGGAAGGTGTTGTCATCGAAGAAGCGGTTCCTGCGGGTGGCGGCGGAGGCAAGGGCGGCCCGTGAAGTTTCTCGACCTGGTTCGTCTCGTTGCTGGGAATTTAAGCCGTCGCAAAGCGCGTGTGGCATTGACAGCCATCGGCGTGGTGATCGGTACGGCGGCTGTGGTCATCCTTGTTTCTCTGGCAATTGGTTTGCAACAAAGCGCGAACGAGCAGTTATACGGCATCGGCGACCTAACGCAGATTCAGGTGAGTCCCTCGTATGGCGGCGAAGGCGGTCCCGTTGTGTCGGTTGGGGGTGGGGGAGGAGGCGGTGGCTTCCCCGCGTCGGATGAAGTCAAACTGCTGACCAATTCCGTTTTGGAGGAATTTCGCGCCATCCCCGGCGTCGAGTCGGTTATCCCGCGCGAGTATTTGATGTCTGGCGCGTTGATGAAATTTCAAAAGATGGAATCGTATGTCAACATCATCGGCATTGGGACAGACGATATCGCCGACTTGGGCGATTCAGCCGAACAAGGCACAACAGAATTAGGTCGCGGACGAATCGTGATCGGCGTCACCGTCCCGCAAAGTTTTTACGATCCATATCTTCGACCCGGTCAGGAACCGTCTCCGCCGCCTGAGTTGTTCGATCAGCAAGTGCAGATGGTTGTCATCAAATATGACTCGAACGGGAACGAAATCCGCAAGAACGTCGCGTTGCGCGTGACGGGCGTGCTGGCTGAAACGCGCGGCGAATCCGATTGGACCGTGTACATGCCGCTCGAGCAGGTGAAACAACTCAACGAGTGGTCGCAGAACCGCCGCTTCAATTACAACAAGGACGGTTACGGCATGGTCATCGTCAAAGTCGGCGATGTGGATAAAGTAATCGAGATCGCCGACCAGATCACGGCGATGGGGTTTCAAGCCTTCACGCCGCAATCGTTTCTCGAAGGCATCAATAATTTTTTCATCGTTCTTCAAATCATATTCGGCGGCGTGGGCGCAATCGCGCTGCTGGTCGCCGCGATTGGCATTGCGAATACGATGGCAATGTCCATTCTCGAACGCACCAAGGAAATTGGGCTGATGAAAGCCGTCGGCGCGACGAACCGCGATGTGCTTGCCATCTTTTTGGGCGAGGCGGCGGGCATCGGCTTCCTCGGCGGGCTGGGCGGCGTGATCATCGGCTGGCTCGCTTCGCAAGGCATCAATGTGCTTGCGATGGTGTATCTCGCCAATCAAGCCAGCGAGCAGGGAGGCGCGCCGCCGAGCATCGCAGTGTCTACTCCGCTTTGGTTGCCCATCTTCGCGCTTGTATTTTCCACACTGGTGGGGATGTTCTCCGGACTCTACCCCGCCCTCCGCGCCGCGACGATGATTCCAGTTCTCGCGCTCAAGTACGAGTAATAATTTTTCACGTATGATTTCTTTGTTGGGGATGTAATTCGATTCGTTCGCAGTTGTACTGCGAACGAACAAAAAGCAACGCTTCACTCGACCTTACATCTGGCTCGCCCTTCTTTTACATTCCCACATCTGACGCTTGACAGAATAGAACATGGGTTCTAGAATCGCATCATCTATTTAATTCACAAAGGAGAATCCCCATGTCCAAACGAAATGTTGTCCATATCGAGATCCCAGCCGCGAATGTGAAAGCCGCGGGGAGTTTTTATGAGGAGTTGTTCGGTTGGAAGATGCAACACGCCGCCGAGTTTAACTACACTATGTGGGCAGACGGCTCCGGCGCAGGCGGCGGCTTCAATGAAGTTTCCGCTGAGAACCCGGCTGGGGAAGTGTTGGTCTACATCGCCAGCGACGACATCGAAGCCGACCTCAAAAACGCGGAACGGCTCGGCGGGAAGATCGTGAGAGCCAAAACGGAGATCCCAGAAACGGGTTGGTTTGGAATCTTCGAAGACCCCACAGGCAATAAACTGGCGTTGTATACCAGCATGAATCCGCGCTGAGGAAGAATCAAGCAATACGCCGGCGGAGATACTTGAAAACAAGACAGACACCCAACGATGAACGGGTGTCTGTCTCTTTAACTCCTGCAAGGGTTTTTTGCGCGCTTATGACAACAACACCTGCCCGCAATACTCGCACTTGTCCATACCCAACTCAAGAGTGCCGCCGCAGTTGGGGCATTGGATCGTTTCCACTTTGATGGGGAAGCCCGCGGTTTTGAACGCAGTTTCATTTTCCGCCAGATCGCCGCGCAGACGTTTGAGTCGCGCGAGATATGCGTCGCCTGTCACCTCGCCCGATTTGCGGAGACGTTCCACATCCGCGATGGATTCTTTCAACATGCGCCGCTCGGCTTCCAGCGATTCTTTACTTTTATCTTGGAATGAAACTTTCAACTCGGGTCGTTTCGGAATGGATGCGAGAATCGCCGCGATAATTAAAATGAAAGCCGAAACAATTACGCCAACGATCAGCGGCGTGTATTGAAATCCTGGGATCGAATTGAAGTTAACCTTGTTCACCTGCACCTGGCTGTAATCCGCAATCACAACATAACGTTCGCCGTTGAGTCTGCCCACGTCAATGCGCGTGATGCCCGTGCTGTGATTCCCCAAATTGTTGCGCGAGCCGTCGCCAGTGAACACAGCCACCGTTCCGCTGTCGTCGCCAAGCACGGCTTCTTCTGTGCCATCGCCGTCCACGTCAATGCCTGAAATTTCAGTGACTTTATCCGAGAGTGAACCCGTCCACATTTGATTCACCGCGCCGCCTTGAATCGAGAACGCCCACACGCCGCCGTCTTTGCCGCCGACCACAAATTCGCGTGACGACGGGTCGCCGTTCAATTCCACTTCGCGGATCTCTGAAACCGCTTGCCCCATACTTTGTGTGTACAGTTGACTCCCATCCGCCGCGGAGTACACGACGAACGCGCCGAACTCACCGCCTGTCAGGATTTCACTGTTGCCATCGGAGTTGAAGTCGAACGCGCGCATCCTTCGCAGGGACTCTTGGTCCGCCTCCCAAACTTTTTGCCCATCTTCATCCAACACCACCACCGAGCCGTCATGCGACGCCGCGGCGAGATGTGTTTGCCCGTTGATGAGCGCGTCGTCGAGTCCGCGAATCTCCTCGCCGCCGACGGAATAATTCCACAACGGTTGACCGCTGAGACTCAACGACTGGAGTCCGCCGCCCGAATCGCCGAGAACAATTTGAGGTCCCGATGGGAAGCGGAGGATGGCAACTCGCGCGGGGAGTCC
>CASGHD010000170.1 GCA_949319575.1 uncultured Anaerolineales bacterium
GTGTTTTTTTTTGTTATTCTTATAATATTTAAATAATTCTTCCACCCAACCAATGATCGTCCCGGGTACTTATGCCCGCTACTACGCGTACTGTTGTCCGCGTTCCGTAGTTTTTCGAGTAGGCGCTTAGCGTTACTCACCGATGTCACTCAGTTTTTTACAGGCTAACTATGGAAAAGTTATTACGCTTCCTCAATTCGGCAGATCCAAATCTGTTAACCACAATCCCCGGCGTCAGTCGCCAGATCGCGGATGACTTGGTCGCGGCGCGTCCGTTCGATACGCTTGAATCGGTCCTACAAGTTAAAGGGGTGAACAAGAAATTAATCTCACGTATCGAATCTACGTTGGAAGCAAATCAACTCGAGGAACAATCGAACGCGATCACTCCAGTGGAAGAGGAAGCGCAACTTCCAGAAAAAAGCCAGCCTATTAAAGAAACAGGCGCCGCTGACGAAAAACCGTCGTTTGGTTCGCGCGCGGGAGCCGCGCTTCGATCGTTCGTCCGCGCCTTGTTCAAGTTGATCGCGATACTTTTGATCCTTGGGGTAATTGGCGCGGCGCTTTATTTCGGCTTGCCCGTTCTGCGAGATAGATATATCATTCCTGTAGAACAAAACAGCGTCCGCGTGAATCAACTTGAAACCGAAGTGGCTGACTTGAAGGATCAATTAGCGCAAGTCAACAACCGACTCGCCTCGTTGAACGCTTCCATCGAGGCGCACACCGCATCCATCGAAAAATTGGAAGAGATGCAAAGCCTGCTCGAAAAGCAATTGAAAGAGAACAACGAAGCGACGCTTATCAAGTTAAATCAAGAAGTGATGATGACCCGCGCGTTGGACGCCCTCGCGCGCGCCAGGCTGTACCTCTCGCAAAGTAATTTCGGCTTGGCGAAACAGGATGTCCAATCGGCGCGCGACTTGCTGGCAGAGTTGCAGGCACAGACAGGCGACGAAGCGCTGGCGCAGGCAATCTCACGCCTCGACCTGGCGCTCAACAACTTGCCCGCTTTTCCTGTTGTCGCATCGGGCGATCTTGAAATCGCATGGCAAATTTTGATGACGGGAAAAGTTGCGCCATCCGCAACGCCTGAACCTAGCCCAACAATTACCGCGACAGTTGAGCCAACTTTGGAAGTGACGGCAACGGCAACGCCATAGCGCTTGCTTGAAGACTATATCTTTATTTTGGGAGACTTATGACATTCAAAATTTCATTTGGCACCGACGGCTGGCGCGGGGTGATCGCCGAAGACTACACCTTCGATAACGTCCGACGCGCCACGCAGGGATTTGCATCCTACCTCATTGAAAAAGGATTTGGCGGCAAGTGGGTTGTCGTCGGTCACGACAAACGATTCGCTTCGGAAAATTTCGCGGCGGCGGTTGCCGAAGTGTTAGCGGGCAATGGCTTAAATGTGTACCTCACAGACGGCGCGACGCCAACCCCGGTGATCGCGTTTGCTGTCGTTGACAAAAAAGCGTGCGGAGCGGTCAACATCACCGCGTCGCACAACCCACCCACCGACAACGGGTTCAAAGTCCGCGACCCGAACGGCGGAGCGATAGACCCCGAAGGGTTGGAGAGAATCGAAGCGTTGATCCCAGACTCCCCGTCGGAGGCGAAGCGGGTTTCCATCCAGGATGCAAAACGCGATGGCAAAGTCGTCGTCTTCGACGCATCCGAATCGTATATCAAGAATCTTCATAAACTCGTGGATCTTCAAAAAATTAAAGACGCGGGTTTCACGGTGATGGTCGACGCGATGTGGGGCAACGGCGCGGGCTGGTTTACGCGACTGCTCGCGGGCGGCAAAACGAAAGTGATCGAAATTCACAACGAACGCAATCCGTCGTTCCCCGAAATGAAGCGACCTGAACCGATCCGCCCGAACGTTGATGTGGGTCTCAAGGCGACAGTGACAAACCGCGCGGATGTGTTGCTCATCACTGACGGCGACGCGGATCGTTGTGGCATCGGCGATGAGAACGGCGAGTTTATCGATCAATTGCGCGTGTACGCGTTGCTGGCGTTGTATCTGCTAGAAATACGCGGCGAACGCGGCGACATTGTGAAGACTCTTTCCACGACAACAATGCTCAATAAACTTGGAAAGATTTACAACGTGCCAGTTCACGAAACAGGCGTGGGATTCAAATACGTCGCGCCGAAGATGATCGAAACGAATGCAATGATCGGCGGCGAAGAAAGCGGCGGATACGCCTTCCGCAACAACGTCCCCGAACGCGATGGGATTCTGGCTGGCTTGTATTTTCTCGATTTCATGGTGCAGACAGGCAAGAAGCCAACAGAGTTGTTGAAGATGCTCTTCGATAAAGTCGGCGAACATTTTTACGACCGCGTAGATACTCCCTTTTCGGGCGATCGGAAAACACGCGAAGAAACGATCCTCAAGGCGAATCCGAAAACCATCGGCGGCTTGACGGTGACCGAACTGGTTACCGTGGATGGCTTCCAATTCAAACTCGAGGATGGCGGTTGGCTGTTGATCCGTTTTAGCGGAACCGAACCGATCATGCGCGTGTACTGCGAAACAACTCATGGCGATAAAGTGAAGGCAATTTTGGATGATGGGTTGAAAGTGGCGGGGATAAAGTAAAACCCAGCCACAGATTTCACTGATTTACACGAATTAAACCGACCTGAGCTAATGGTCGGTTTTTCGTTGAGAATTCTTGAAGAGTAGGTAAAGAAATCCGTTGTCATTCTGAGACGCGTTCTTGCTCTTTGCGGCGAAGAATCTCTACGACAATGGTAGAGACCCTTCGCTCTCGCTCAGGGTGACATGATAGTGGATGTGTTCGATGTTAGACACTCCCAATCCGTGAAATCCGTGGCTAAAGCTGTTTATATGTTATAATTTTCACAAACGAAGTCTGAATATGCTCACAGATACACACTGCCACCTGTACCTTGAACAATTCGCCGGGGATATTGATGATGTGATTCAACGGGCCATTGACGCGGGCATTGAAAAAATGCTGGTTCCCGGCATGGATTTGGAGACAAGTTACGAAGCCGTGAGATTGGCGGAAACATATCCAAATATTTTTGCCGCCGTTGGATATCATCCCACTGACATGCAAAAGTTCAACACGAAAAGCTTTGATGAGATTTGCAGACTTGCCGAACACCCAAAGGTGATCGCCATCGGCGAGATTGGGCTGGATTACTACTGGGTCAAAGAAACTGAGAAGCGAATGGAACAACGCCAGAATCTCCTCCCCCATCTTGAACTTTCAAATAAAGTGAACAAAACCATACTCCTCCATCTGCGCGAAGAGAATGATGCGGAAACTGGCAATGCGACAACTGACCTGTTCGATATTCTTGAACCCTGGCATGAAAAACTGACTGCATTGAAATCTCGCCCCGGTGTCTTCCACTCGTTCAATGGCAACCTCGAATCGGCAAAACGCGCGATGGGGATGAATTTTTTCATCGGCATCGCGGGTCCCGTCACCTACAGGAAAAACGAAACCCAGCGCGAACTCGTCCGACAGTTGCCATTGGATCGAATCCTTATCGAAACCGATTCCCCTTTTCAAACCCCCGTTCCACATCGCGGCAAGCACAATGAACCTGCAAATGTGGGACTCATTGCTGATAAAATTGCGGAAGTCCATCGAACATCCCGCGAAGCCGTTGCAAGCATCACAACGGCAAACGCGAATCGCCTGTTCAGATGGGAGGCACACCCGTGAGCGCAATCACCTTCTTCACCTCGGTCAACGAACAACTCCAATTTGTCGAACAGCGGATGCGCGAACAGGCTGGCGATGGACAGCACCCGGACTTAAAATCGGCCCTTGAGCATTTGCTCTCAGCGGGAGGCAAACGCATCAGACCGACCCTGGGCCTGCTCGTCGGAAACATGCTTGGCGCGCCCGAAGAGAAGTTGGTCACCCTCGGAGCCTCCGTGGAGTTGCTTCACACCGCCACTCTTGTCCACGATGACCTGATCGATGGCGCTCTCCTTCGACGCGGAATGCCGACGCTGAACGCTCGTTGGTCGCCTGCCGCCACCGTGCTGACCGGTGATTTCCTTTTCTCCCGCGCCGCCAAACTTGCCGCCGAAACCGACTACCTGCCTCTGATGAAACTCTTCGCCGAAACCCTGGGGATCATCGTCAACGGCGAACTTACGCAAATGTTCTCGTCGCACGGCATGATTGATCGCAATAATTATTACAATCGCATCTACGCCAAGACCGCGTCGCTCTTCGAAATGTCTGCGTTGGCGGCGACGATGGTCGCCACCGAGGACGAGGAAATCCGCTCTGCGATGAAGGCGTTTGGCTATGAGGTTGGCATGGCGTTCCAGATCGTGGACGATATACTTGATTTTGCCGGCGATCAATCCACCGTAGGCAAGCCGATCGGATCAGATCTGTTGAACGGGCTGGTTACCCTCCCCGCAATTTATTTCGCGGAGGCAAACCCTTATAATGAAGATGTACTATCTCTCCCTGGGGGCGGATGGAAAGAAACTGCCCGCGTGCAACGTCTTGTGGACGCGATCCGCGAGAGTCGCGCTATTGGGCAGGCGCTTGAAGAAGCGCGGAAAGCCGTCAGCCGCGCGCTAAATTCGTTGGATGTCGCGCCAACCTCCCCGGAGAAAGACGCGCTCGAAGATCTGGCGAAGTTTATTGTGGATAGAAAAATATAAGATAGCAAATAGATGGCGACGCAGTTGAACTGCGTCCATGCCAATAATTTTGCGGATGCAGTTCAACCGCCTCCGCGTCGCAGACAACCATGACCAATCCCCGCAAACCCTTCCGCATCAATGTTGGCTTTATTGTCCACGAAGAAGTTGGATATAGCCATGAGATTCCTTTTGAGTTCGAGAAAGTCAAGCTTGAGGATTTCGAATTGTCGAAGCTCAACGGCTCTGCGCATATTGGACGCACGCCGCAAGGATTGATCGTGCAAGGCAATTTTTCAGGCGACACAACATTGCAGTGCGCGCGGTGCTTGAGAGATTTTGCCCACCCGCTCGTGTGGAGTTTCACCGAGTTATACGCGTTCGACAAGGATTCGGTCAGCGAGACCGGCGTTTTACTCCCCGAGGATCGGCAAATCGACCTGGCTCCGATGCTAAGAGAATATGCCCTGCTTGAAGTGCCGATCAATCCCATCCATAGTGAGGATTGCAAAGGATTGTGTATCGAGTGCGGGCAGGACTTGAACATGAAAGATTGTGGTCACAGTCAACACACAGACGATTCGCCCTTTGCGGCATTAAAGAAATTGCTGTAAAATAGCCCGCATGAACGCAAGACTTTTCCGCAACATCGTGATGCCTATGAAAATGCGAATCTCAATCAAATGGAGAGCGTGTTAGATCACTGCGTCTAGCGAGTAACAGGCTGTCCATTGTACGGACAGCCTTTTTGTTTGTTATTTTCTCGTCATTGCGAGGGCGTCCTGAGCGAAGCGTAGCGAAGTCGAAGGATCGCCCGAAGCAATCTCCTCGCTTTGAGGAAGATTGCTTCGTCGCTTCGCTCCTTGCAATGACGGATAATCACGGAGGCACGAATGCCTGAAAATATTTTAATAGCAATCGCCTGGCCCTATGCCAATGCGGAAATCCATGTAGGCAATATCACCGGGTCACATCTGCCCGGTGACATCGTCGCCCGCTACTACAGGCTCAAAGGAAACAACGTGCTCATGGTTAGCGGCACCGACTCACACGGCACGCCCGTCACACTCGCGGCGGATAAAGAGGGCAAGCCCGTGGAAGAAGTGTACAAAAAATACCACAATGGATTCCTTGAACTGTTCGAGGGCTGGGGCATCACCTACGATCTGTTCACAACTACGCACACCGAGAATCATTTCAAGGTTTCGCAGTCGATCTTTCTTGCCCTGCAAAAGAACGGGTTTATGTTCAAGCAGACCTCCAAGCAGTGGTTCTCCCCGTCTGCAAAACGATTCCTACCCGACCGTTACGTGGAAGGAACTTGTTACATCTGCGGCTTTGACGGCGCGCGCTCCGATCAGTGCGATAACTGCGGAAACGTTTTGGAACCCGAGAAACTAATCAACCCTCGCTCGCGCGAAGGCGGCGCGCTCGAATTACGCGACACCGAACATTTCTATCTCGACCTCTCAAAACTCGAGCCTGACGTAAAAAAATTTCTCAAAGAACGCGCCGATCACATGCGCGATACGGTGTTAGGCGAATCGCTTGGCAAGATCGAAGCCGAGGGACTCAAGCCGCGCCCAATCACCCGCGACCTCGACTGGGGCATCCCTGTCCCGGTGGAGGGCTGGCAGGGCAAATGCTTGTACGTGTGGTTCGAGGCGGTGATCGGATATCTCTCCGCGCCGATCGAGTGGAGTCAGCTGTCCCGTCGGGAAGAGGCGTGGCGCGAGTGGTGGGTCAACCCCAGCGCGCGTCAATTCCACTTCATTGGCAAAGATAACATCTTCTTCCACACCTCGCTGTGGCCCGCCCAACTTATGGGCGCCGGCGTCGCGTTCGGTCAAATTTTTTCAGAGGAAGAATACGCGCTCACTCTCCCCTTCGATGTGCCCGCGAATCAATTCATGAACCTCGAGGGCAAAAAGATCAGCGGCTCGCGCAACTGGGCGGTCTGGGGACGCGACGTGTTGACGCGCTACGACCCCGATGCCTTGCGCTATTACCTCACGGTGAACATGCCCGAAAATAAAGACAGCGATTGGGATTGGGCAGAGTTTGTGGCGCGTAACAATAACGAACTCGTGGCGACGTGGGGCAACCTGGCGAATCGCGTGCTTGCGTTTTGCTACAAACATTGGGAAGGACACGCGCCAGACCTAGACCCCGCCACGCTTCGCCGCGCCGACGCGGACCTGCTCGCCACCATTGAAAACGGATTCACCGCTGTCGGCGCGGAATACGAAGCCGTCCATCTGCGTTCCGCGTTGGGCGAAGCGCTGAAACTCGCCACAGCGGTGAACGTGTACCTCGACGTCAACGCGCCATGGACGGTTGTAAAAACAGACAAAGACGAAGCGGCAAAAACAATTTATACCGCTTTGAAAGCTATTGACTCGCTGAAGATCCTTCTTGCTCCTGTTCTTCCGTTCACTTCACAACGGTTGCATGAGTTCTTCGGCTATGAAACTTCGCTGTTCGGAGAGCAATACGTCGAAGCCGTAAGTGATTCCCTCGGCGAGCACACGACGCTGAGGTATCGCCCCGTTCCCGAGCAGAGCGAAGGCGCAGTCGTAGCATGGAAACCAAGCAGATTGAAACCGGGGCAGAAGTTAAATCAACCGGGTCCCTTGTTCAAGAAGCTTGAGACAAGTGTGATCGAAGAAGAACGCGCGCGACTGGGAAAGTAACTTCTCATTTTCGCCTCTGATTGACCCACCAGGCAGACCCGGCTTGGTGGGTTTTTCGTTTCCCCGCACCACTTACGCAGTTGGGGGGCAGTTGTGCTACCGCCTCATAGTGCGCCTTAAACGAAACAGGCTCAACCGAGCAACTCCTACCCTTGTAACCTTTTGCCTGTCACCAATAAGTAACAGAGTTGTTAGCGAGCCGTCATGCGGGCAACTTAACACCCTTGAAAGGTAAAGGTGAAGAAAATGCCCCACATTAATCGACGTTTGATTTTGTCTGTTTTTCTTATTTTGACCGTTCTTGCCAACCTGGTAAATGTCAATATCGCCCTGGCAGATGACACTACCCCAACTCCCCCGCCAACCGAGGAGCCTACCCAACCGCCGGTAGAATCGACTGAGTTACCCGTCGAGCCGACGGCAACCCAACTCCCAGAGGCGACGCCAACAGCCGAGCCGACTGCCGAGTCTACCGCCGAACCCATCACCGAGGAGACGCCTGCCGCAACCGAGACAGCCCCGGTGTTTGAACTGGTGGCTGAGCTCCCGCAGAACACCGATGTTGTGATCCTCGATGAAAATGGCAATCCGCTACCGATGGCGAGCACAGAAGCCGCGGCAATCCTTGTGGAAGCGGACCCGATCTGGTGTCCAGCCGCGCAAGGCGTCCCTACCCCCGGGGCAAATGGCTGTACTACAAACCAGACCATCACCACCCTGCTCACCCTCATGCGCGACAACACAGGCGGATCATTCTCGCAAGATGGGGTCATTTACCTCGAACGACCAGGCGGAGCCGGGTTTACCACTCCTTTAATTTTGAGCGATAACGCGTCCAGCCTCGGTTCATCGTTCGCGTCCATCAGTAGTTTCAATATGACGATCCAGGGCGGGTGGAATGGAAACAACCCCGGCGCGATCACCGGCGACACAAACTTTGGCACAAGCGGACTCAACCGTGGATTCGTCCAAGTTGGCTCCTCCGGCAACCCGTGGACCGGCAATGTGACCCTGCGGGATATCACCGTCAACGACAACACCAGCGCGTCCAACCCCAGTGTGGCTGTTTACACATCCACCGGCTCAGTCACCATGACCGATGTAGACGTAAACAACGCGGACAACTCAGCAAGCGTGCAGGTCGTGACCAACTCTGGAAACGTCACCCTGGGCGGCGTGGATATCACAGACGGCGACGACAATCACGGCATCAACGTCACCACGAACAGCGGAACCGTCAACATCAACAATTCGAGCGCCGACAATCAAGATGATGGCAACGCGATCCATGTCACATCCAATAGCGGAAACGTAAACTTAACCGGCATAGATGTGGACAATAGCGGGGATGGAAACGCGGTCAACATTACGACCACAAACGGCAATATCGCGCTATCAGACACGGATGTTTCAAACCAGCAGGATGGATTCACTGGCAACCTTGTTTCATCCAGCGGCAACATCACAGTCTCAGGCGGAAGCGCCTTCGACGGTGACAACACGGGCGGTGACACCAACCAAGGCTTCGCGGCGACCACTTCCACTGGCGCGATCACCATCTCAAACGCCACCTTCAACGATGCTTACGGAATAGGCACTGGAACAAATTACAACGGCGCAACGCTCAGCGCGCCCATCGTCACCTTGAACTCCGTAACCGCCACCAACAACGATCTGAACGGCATCGCCATCTCCAACGTCAACCAGGTTACTCTGAATAACGTCACGGCGTGGAATAATGGCACGGATGTGCCGGGCGGCACAGGCGGAGGCGCGTTCTCAAATGATTTTGGGTCAGGCGTCCGCATCAACGGTAATCCCGGCTCCTTTGTTTCGATCCTGGATGGCATATATTTTGGCAACCAACGCTACGGCATCGAGGTATTCGGAACATCGGTCTTTATCGGCTCATCCATAGACTTGTGCCAGGTTTCGTTGGCAAGCGGCGGATGTATGAACGTCACCCCCATCACAGACACTACCGCGCCGACTATCGCCTTTGTCAGCAGGACCTCTGCGAATGTCTTTGGCTGGAACAATTCTGATGTTACCGTCACATGGTCGTGTGCAGACGCGCAATCCGGGGTGGTTTCAGCAACCGTTACGCAAACCCTCGCCAGCGAGGGGACAAATCAATCCGCCACCGGCACGTGCGCTAATCGCGCCGGACTATCCGCATCCGACACCCAAACCGGCATCAATATCGACAAGACCGCCCCAACGATCACATTCTTGAGCCGGCTCCCCGCCGCCAACGGCAACGGATGGAACAGCGCGGACGTGACAATCACCTGGTCATGCACCAATTCACTCTCGCCCATTCTATCTGGCACGGTCACTCAAACACTGACAGCCGAAGGCGCCGCACAATCCGCCACCGGAATGTGTCAGGATCAGGCTGGCAACACGGCATCGAATACACAATCGGGCATCAACATCGATAAAACCGCCCCGACCGGCGTCTCACTCGTGCCCTCTGGAACACTGGGGAACAACGGCTGGTACACCAGCAATGTGACGATCACGACCACCGGAACCGAAGCGGTCAGCGGTCCTCTCACGTGCACAGGCGTTCAGTCCCTGACCACGGATACCGCAAGCGCGACCTTCAACGGCTCTTGTACCAACCTCGCGGGATTTACATCCAACGCGGCGCCTCTCACGCTGAAGCGCGATGCGACCAACCCGACCATCACATTCTTGAACCGCACACCCGCGAATGGAAACGGCTGGAACAACGGAGACGTGACGCTTAACTGGTCATGCACGGATGCCATGTCTGGACCCGTCGACGGAACGATCACACAAACGGCGACAGCCGAAGGCGCGAATCAATCCTCCACTGCGACCTGTTTCGACAACGCCGGCAACTCCGCGTCTGACACGCAGAGCGGAATCAACATCGACAAAACCGCGCCGGGCATCGTTGCCAATCGAACGCCCGCCGCAAACGCCAACGGCTGGAATAACTCCGATGTGACTGTCACCTTCACCGGCAACGACGGACTCTCCGGGCTGGTATCCTGCACAACTCCAGTAGTGTTCAGCGCGGAAGGCGCGGGTCAATCCGCAACCGGAACATGCGCCGACAACGCCGGGAACTCCAGCAGCGCCACGGTCAACAACATCAACATCGACAAGACCGCCCCGACCGCCACCGCCACCGCGTCCCCTGCTTCGAACAGCAACGGCTGGAACAACACGGATGTCACAGTCACTTTCACAGGCGTGGATGGGTTATCGGGAATCGATTCCTGCGCGGCAAATGTTCTGCTCAACACGGAAGGCGCGGGGCAATCTGCCACCGGCGCGTGCGCCGACCTTGCGGGGAATGTAAGCGCCCCGGCAACCGCCAGCGGCATCAACATCGACAAGACCGACCCGTCCTTAAGCCTGCCAGCCAACATTGTGGTTGAAGCCACCGGCGCGTCCGGCGCAGTGGTGAACTATTCCGCATCTGCCAACGACAACCTCGACCCCGCGCCAACCTTTGGCTGTTCTCCAAGTTCCGGCGCCACCTTCCCAATCGGAGTCACCACAATCTCCTGCGCCGCCACCGACCAGGCAGATAATTCAAGCGCCGGCAGTTTCACCGTCACCGTGCAGGATACAACCGCTCCGACTCTATCCTTACCCGCCAACATGACAGTCGAGGCGACCAGCGCCGCCGGCGCGACGGTAACTTTCACCGCCACTGCGAATGACATTGTGGATGGCGCACTGACCGTCACATGCGCCCCGGCTTCCGGCAGCACCTTCGGAATTGCCGCCACACTCGTGAACTGCTCGACATCCGATTCGAGCGGAAACACGGTCAGCGGAAGTTTCAACGTGACCGTGCAAGATACAACTCCGCCAGTCATTTCGCCGATGGCGAATATGGTAGTGGATACATCCAGCAAACAACTCGCGCCGGTCTTTTATTCGACACCCACAACCACCGACGCTGTGGATGGTCCCGGCGTAGCAACATGCGCTCCCGCCTCTGGCGCCCTGCTCCCGCACGGCACAACCATCGTCACCTGTACCGCAACCGACAGCCACGGCAACACTTCGTCTATTACCTTCGCTGTCCTCGTGGAGTATGAAGCCAAGCCCTTCACAGAAAATAACGGATCGTCCGGATTCATCCTCGTCACCGGCGGCAACTCCTTCGACCTGGATTGCGCAACGAAGGCAAATTTCTTCGGCATCACGCTCAAGTTCTATAACCTGTGCGACTATCAGGCTATCATCAATGTGGTCGAGACAAACTCCCTGCCTGGGGCATTGCCGAACGGCTATACCCTCATCAAAGGACTCGATGTGTCGATCCTCAACGGAGGCAAACTCATCAAGCCGCTCCCGCAAAACACCGGCATCCAGATGGGCTTCCCCCTCCCCGCAGGCGACGCCTCGCAATATATCGTCTTACATTGGAACAACGGACAATGGGAAGAGATCGCCCAACCGCTCAGCGATGCCGCTATAGACAACGCCCTGGCAACCGACGCGCTGGTTGAACTGTACTCCCTAACCTCCTCCAACAATAGCTCAGCGCAAGTATTGACCACCGACCTGACGGGCATATTCGTTCTCGTAAAAAAATAAGAGGGAAAGAGCGATACAATTCGAGGGACGGCGATCGCCGTCCCTCGAATACTTTAAAGTCAAGGAGAACGCCATGCTCCGACTCAACCCCCGCATCCTTCCCATTTTCGTTTTGATCCTCAACTCTTGCGCTACCGCATCCCCAGCCGCGCCGAGCGCAACCATAGATCCGTGCTTCCCCGAAGCAATCAGCGAAACTGTCAAACCCATCAACAACCTGATGCGTGAATTTGACGATGCCTCGGCGCTGTCATCCAACCTTCCGATCGAACAACTCCCCGAGGCGATCTCAAACCTCCAACGCATCCGGCGGCTCGCGCAGGATATCAACCCGCCAGCCTGCCTGACGGCATTGCACGGGTACGAACTCGCGCACATGAACGCGGTCATCGACACCCTGCTCGCCTTCCTCAACGGCGCGGACACTTCCACCCTCAATCAGGGATTGAATCTGGCGCGCGAGCAACACGATCTATATTCAGTGGAATTGGCGCGCGTGCTGGGACTCACACTCGTGCCGGCTACGGCATCACCCTGATCTACGCTATCGAACATCCTTTTTCAGGAACAACAAAAAACCCAAAAGGCGAATTACTGCGCTCACCCATAACGCCCCTGAAAGCCCAACGAACCCAGCCAGCCATGTTCCCAATAACGGGGCGAGGATCATGGAAAGATATTGGATCGACTGCGCCAACGAAACGAATGTCGCGCTGTATTCCACAGGGACGGTTTTCATCAGCTCGTCAAAAAATACTAGGTCAAGCCCGCCTTGAAAGAACCCGGCAATCCCCGCGAAGAGGATGATCAACTCCACGTGGGTGGTTGAAGCGGTGAGCGCCGGGTGAAGGATCATCCCGAAGGTGGTCGCCAGCAATACCACGCGCCCGCCATGACGGTTGGATACGCGGGGCCACAAATAATATCCCGCCAGCATCACCAGGTTCATCGCCATGCTCACCATGCCAATATCCGAATCGGTGGCTTGCACTTCGCGCACCAGATACAACGGCATGATCGGCAGGCTGAGCGCCACAGCCGAAAAATAGACGAAACGCTTCGAGGCAAACGAGACAAAAGCCGGATTCTTCCTCAGCAATGCGGCGTAATTTTTCAAGGTATCGCGCAACGACTCGCTCTTCGCCAACGGAGCCGGGGGCTGGTCTTGAACGGCGATGCGGCTGGAAAAATAGTAACTGAGGAAACCTCCCAATGAAAGGATGAGGAACATCACCGCATAGTTCAACGGAAAGTCCATCAGGTCGATGAGGCGCGTGACGATGAATGTGCCGATCACGCTGGTCAAACCGAAGATCGCCCAACGCCGGCTGAGCAGGGCATAACGACCTTCGGGACCCGCTACGGCATTCATCACCACCGAGAACGCCACCGCCAGCGCGGTCTGCGGAAGAGTGGCGAACGCCCAGATCGCCAGCGTGGACAGGATGACATATTCGCGTGAAATGAGCAGGGTGAGGATGCCGGTCAGCGCAAAACACAGGATCACCAGCAGGCGCGAAAGGCTGTACCACGGCACGATATTCCGCCGCGTTTGCAAAAAGCGACCCACGAAAAGGGCAAGCAATAACCCGGTCGCGCCGGGCATGGAGGAGAGCAAGCCCACCTGGAAATTTGACGCGCCGAGGCGGGTGAGAAAGACCGGCAGGAATGGCGACGCCACATTCGAGATACTCACACCCACCGCGTCGATCTGAACGTAGCGGAAGTTCCTCTTTTGAGTTTCTACTTCTTCTTCGGTGATCGGGGTCATGGACATGCCGATTATAATGCCGCAGGAGAATCCGCCGCCTGATGATTCACGTTCGCCCTATCAAGCTACATGAGTGGAACCCTGCCAAGCGGCTGGTGTACCGCGTCGCGCATGAGGTTTTCAAAGACACAAGACCATTGGCAGAAGCGATTGCCGAACACGAAGCGCGCGGCGAACTCAGCGACATGGACGATATTCAAAATAGTTATGTTGAAAGCGGCGGGATATTTCTCGTGATGGTGAATGGCGACAAAATCATTTGCACAGGCGCGATCCGCCGTTATGCGGAGGGCGTTTGTGAACTTAAACGGCTATGGCTATTACAGGAACACCAAGGGAAAGGGTTGGGATATCGCATGATCCAGGAACTGCTCACCTTTGCCAAAGAGGCGGGCTATCAGCGCATCGTGCTTGAAACAGACCCTATCCATCAGAAACGCGCCATTGAGTTTTACAAGGGACTTGGGTTTTATGAAATCCTGATTCCCAATGCGCGCCCTGAAGAGGATATTCAGATGGAAATGATTCTATAGCTTCATCTTACACAGAATGCGCTCCCGCAGGGTCTGTGATCCTTCGGTGGTGATCTGCATAATACGGCGGTCACAGACCGCCTTTAAGCGTAGCTGCATAAGGAGAGTTCTATAGCTGTACTGCATTTAACCACCCGGGCAGTTGAGCAACCAACTTCCGCATGATCTTTTTCGCGCGCTCGTTGAAAATTTCGATGTTGTCGTACGCTTCGCCTTCCCGTTCATTGACAATATCGCTGACAGCGCGCAGGATGAGCAGGCGCGTGTTATTTTTCCGCGCCACCCACGCCAGCGCGGCTGATTCCCAATCGGCGGCGACAGCGTCCCTGGATTTGAGCGAGGGAATCTTTCCCGGCGGCAGGTCGCTGTCGGCGGAGGCGATGGTGGCGCGTCGGGCGGGATAAGGCAGGGGGTTGGCGAGCCAGCTCACATCGAGGGAAGAGGCGTAGTAGTTGGCGATGTCGAGGTCGCCCATCAATTCCACAATATCATAGACGATCGTCTGTTCGACCAGGATCACATCGCCTTGATTCACAACTCCTTCAAATCCGCCGCAGGTGCCGAGGTTGACGATCAGGTCGGGAGCATAACGGTCAATGAGGTACTGCATCGTTCCCGCAGAGGCGATCTTTCCCCACCCGCTGTGAAAAAATTGAATCTCGCGCCCGGCAAGCCTGGCAGTGAAACATTCGCCGTACGGAAATGACTCGATCTTTGAATCGGGAAACAACGGCTTGACGCCCACCCATTCGGCAATGGCAGAGATGACGACAACGATATTCAAGGTAAACTCCTAATTTTTTACGCGAGGATTTCCCGCATCGAGCGCCCTTCGAATAATTCTTTCGGCAGGTTGTTGATGTTATGCGCTTCCCACGTTTCGGTGTGGATCACGTCCATCTTCGGCGCAAGTTCTACCAGCGGGCCGAGCGTCTCGAGTTCCAGCGAGCGCGCGTCGGCGTAGACCTCGCAATTGCACCCGCAGTCCGGGTACTCTTCGTCGCGGCGCGCGCCAAAACGCTTGATGAACATCACGTCATGATACACGTAGCCGAGCCAGCCGCGCGGATTGAAATACCCCAACTTGAATGGACCTGTCGTGGAATCTGATCGCACGATGATGAATTCATCGCCCAGTTTCAACCGCGAGTCATCCCAGCGCGTAAAGGGCCACAGGGCAAAACGGCGATTCGGCAGGAGTCCGTCGTCATCCACATTGCCGATTTGCTGGGGCAGAATTGCCGCGCCGCCGGGTTTGAGCATGGTGATCGCCCACGGCGCGAGTTTGATCGTTGCTTTTCCGAAATTTTCAAGGCGATGCTTGACGATGATGAATGGTTGTTCTGAGCCAATTTGTATTGAGATGGTCTTTCGTAATCCTGTGCCCGGCTCCACCATGCCGGTAATTCGAAAACCGCCCGCAACTTCTCGCGCCGACGCGCCGACATCATCCGGCGCATAACTCCGGGAGAAACTTTCAGGCGCGACCCAAAAACGATGCCCGCCGTAATAATGATATTCGCCATAAGGGGCATTCACGCTGAACTGCGGAGTTTCCGCGAACAGGTTCTCGCCTGTCCATTTGGGGATCAGTCGCACAATGCGCGGGCCTGCCGCCGCGAGAGTCTCGATGCGAAAGAATTTATTTTCAATCGCCACAGTTTGCAAGCCGTGGAAGTTTCCCGATCGCATGAGTCAATCTTAGCCGCAAAATGAAATCTCGTAAACATCCGTGAGACATGGGCTTGCTAGTAAGTAGACTCTATCGGAAATAAAAACGGGGACTCACGTTCGGGGCAGGTGGAAAACCGTTTTAAAATCTTCGTGAACGCCGCGCTCTCTGTGGCTGAGGCGCTTTTTCATCCCTTTTAGAAACATCTCTTACATGGAATATAATCTCAACATGAAAACCAAACAACCCAACTCGCGCATGTGCTTCATCTGCGGGCTTGAAAACCCGGTCGGCTTACACCTGCATTTTTACGAAACAGAACCCGGCATAGTCGAAACCATGTACACCGCGCCTGATCATTTCCAAGGCTACCCCGGCGTCTTGCATGGCGGCATCGTCGCTTCGATGCTCGATGAAACCGCCAGCCGCGCCCACATGGGAAGCGATTTACAAAATCCGCGCTTTCAGTTCACCGCGAAACTTGAGATCAAATATCGGCAGAACGTACCCATCGGCAAAGCGTTGAGAATCGTCGGCAAAGCGGGCAAAACAAAATCGAGGACGGCAGCGTCGTGGGCGGGCGTGTATGACGCGGAGACAAACGAACTTCTGGCGGAAGCCAACGCGTTGTTTATCAACGTGCCGCAAGAACAATTCGACAGGTCGCGCCTGAATGAATTAGGGTGGAAGATGTATCCCGAAGCGTGAGAACCTTCCTCAAATAAAATTTCCCTGTTACTTTTTCCATCCTCCTGCAACATAATATCGTGTACACATCAATGCAGGAGGCTACTTGATCACACATATGGTCGAACAAACCAAAACACCCGCCACAGACGATCTTGCTCTGGCGCGTAATGCGCTCGCCGATGAAGATGCGTTTGCCGAACTCTATCGGCAATATGTTACGCGCGTCTATCGCTATCACATGGCGCACACGGGCAACGTCAAAGACGCCGAAGACCTCACCTCGCAAACTTTCATTTCCGCGTTGGAGGGACTCAAATCGTATCGCGGCGACGGGTCGTTTGCCGCGTGGATTTTGGGCATCGCATTGAAGAAGCGCTTGATGTTCTTCCGCGGGCGCAAGCCTGAGATTCCATTGGATGACGCGCTTCATCTTCCCAGCCCCAGCCTGCCCACCGATAGGGCGGCCTATCAACGCCTGAGGCTTGAGTCGCTGGCGCGCGCGCTGAAAACGATTCCCGCAGATCGCGCGGAAGCGGTTGTCCTATCCTATTTCGGCGGGCTATCGAATCAAGAGATCGGCGCGGCGCTTCACAAAAGCGAAGCGGCGGTCAAAATGCTCGTCTCACGCGGACTGCAAGACCTGCGCGAGCGAACCTCCCTCAAAATGGAGGTGGAACTATGAACGATAAATTCACAAACGACACAAACAAAATGGACGAATGGTTGTCGCAAACTGTTGAGGGAGTTACCCCCAACTCTCAGTTCGCATCCGAATTGGAACAATCGCTCAGGCGGGCGCATCGCGGAAAGTCTTCGCCGAGTTGGTTTCACTTCACGCGCAAACAAGCAACCGCTACGCTGGCATGGACAGTTTCACTGATCATCTTCACGTTGTTCATGAGTTGGACGATTAAATTGGTCGCGCCGTCGCCAACGGAAGCGCCCGCGTCGAATCAAACAGTCGCGCCTCAGCCAACAGACGCGCCTATCATCAATAACGAGACTCAAGTCACCCCAGCGCCAAACGGCGGTTTTGATTGGCGCGGCGCAAAACTTTATCTGAACGCGCCATTGCCAGAGTCGCCCTCGCAAGCAAACATCTATCTATTGAAAGACGAAACGCCCGCGACGGTCGAGCAAGCCCAAGCGTTGGCGCAACGATTCGGAATTCAAGGTCAAGTGTATGCGGCGAAGAATCCCGCTGCCGCCGAGACGGATTATTTCCTCGTCACGGATGGCAAGCAGTCGCTGGCGATTACCACGAATCGCTTCTTCACCTACACCGCCGATACGTCGAAAGTCTTCAACACATTCGGAGGAAGTTATCCTCCCAACGCGGCAGCGATCATCAACGACTTTCTGCTCTCGCGCGGATTCGACTTCCCGCACAAGATAACGAAAGACGGCTTGCATGGCGGCTACACCGTAGAACCGCTCTCGCCCGACGGTTATCCGATGGGCTATGAATATTTCACCTCGCGCCCCATGCGCGTGATGCTCGATGAAGATGGAAATGTGATTCAAGTCGAAGCCAACTTGATGGATTACGAATCTATCGGAGCGCAAACATATAACATCATCTCCGCGGAAGAAGCGTTTCAAAAATTCCTGGACGATTCCGTCCCCGCAGGGAAGATCGAGAGCATGAGTTCCGCCCCCGTCGAGATCAAACAATGGATACGCGAGTATCCTGAAAATAAAACGATCGCGATCTACGGCTACCCGTCATCTGTCCCCGCGCTTGATCCCACACAGCCCGCCTTCATTCAAATTGACGGCTTCACCGTGACCGGCAACACCGTCGGCATGGAAGCGTTGGACCGCAACACATTCGTCGAAGCGACCGGTCAATTCGTCATCGTGAACGACATCAGAACATTCAACATCGAATCATGGCGAGACTCGCCTTTCGCCCAAGATGGCGTGGTTGGCGCGTTGACTTCTGAAAACGGCCAAGTCATTTTGCAGACACAGGATGGCGAACGTCTCCCCCTCGAACCGCAACCGCCTGCCGATATTCCGCTCCCATTTGAAGACGCTTTTGTGGTCGGCGTGCATCGAGGCGACGTGTACGATTGGACGCTCATAGACAATCGCATGTCTGCCAATGGCGGAGGCGGTGGTGGTGGCGGAGGAGGACTCGGCTTCTATCAACTCAATTTGAGCGGCACGCCGGTTCCGTTCCCGAAGCCTACCCCAATTCCGCAGGGTGGAGGAGGTGGCGGAGGACAAACGTACACTGTCCAAGCCGGCGACACCCTCACGTCCATTGCCGAATCGCATAGCGTCACTGTCGAGGAGTTAATGCAGGCGAACGGAATGACCGACTCGATCATCATGATCGGGCAACAACTTGTCATCCCCGGCGGCGCGGGTCAGATTCAAGGTCCTGATATCGGAAAACGATTCGACAACCAGCGCGGCACGATCTCGATCAACATCATCCGCAAAGCGGACGGCAGTTCGAAAACCGAATACACATTCGCAACCTTCGTGAAGGGACAGATCTATTACCTGCGGCTGACCGGTGATACTCTGGATGGATTGATGCAAGCGCAAAATCGTCCCGTAAATATTTGGGCGACCATCGAAGGCGTGGACGACACCGGCGCGGTGATCGCGCGTGTCGAGCGATTCGAGATTCCGTTCCCCGATTTGCAATTCAAAATCTTGCGCGGCACACAGCAACGCGTCATGCTCGAAGGTCAAAGCGCGATCCTCTTCAACGCGGAAGACGGCACGAGTTACGTTCAACTGGCGCCCGACGGCAACATGAATTTAAACATCATCGGCAACGAAGGCGACCAAGTGTTAATGGAAACGCTCGCTATTCCCGACGAGGCGTTCGGCGGCTATCCCGCGCTGCGAGTCTTCAGCGCATCCATGGCGATCAACCCAAAAGATGGACAGCCCCTCGACCTAACCATCACCGCCGATCAGATCAACACATTCGATGAACCGATTGTAGTATCCGAAACATACACACAGCCCGCGCTTATCATCGAAAAAATTGAGTTGATGTATTACATCACCAACCCGCATTGGCAGGCGGGTGAACTCAGCGGCAGTCAGCCATACATCCAACCGGCGTGGCGGTTCTACGGTCACTACGAAAACGGCGACGAATTCAAAGTAATCGTGCAAGCGCTCAAGGAGGAATATTTGTTGCCCGAACTTGCCCCGTATACGCAAGGAGGTTGATGCGTGAGGGAAAAAGGTAGACATGTAAACACGTAGACAAGTAAACACGTCGTCGTCGAAAAGCGGCGGCGTGTTTGATTGTATAATAGGCGCACGAAAGGAATTTTCATGATCACTGCCTATCATCGCCCCAAAACATTGGATGAAGCCCTCGCGCTTCTGACTCAACCAGACACGCGCCCCCTCGGAGGCGGCACGCTTCTTTCGCAGGGGAAATCTGACTCAGTCCATGCGGTTGACCTCCAACTCCTCGGCTTGGATTCGCTCCGCGTCAACGGCAACGCTCTCGAACTCGGCGCGACTCTCACACTGCAAACACTCCTCGAATCGGAACACTGCCCCGAAGCATTGAAGCGCGCATTGAAACTCGAAGCGCCGTTGAATATTCGCAACTCGGCAACTGTCGCTGGGACGTTAGTTTCATGCGATGGTAGGTCTACGTTTGCAACCGTGTTGCTGGCGTTTGATGCGAAGATCACAGTGATAAGTAATCAGTCATCAGTGATCAGCCTCGGTGAATTTTTACCTCTCCGCCCACGCGGACTGATTACATCCATCACATTTCCTCTCAACCTCAAACTCGCTTTTGAATATGTATCACGCACGCCAGCGGATAAACCAATCGTATGCGTTGCTTTGGCGCAGTGGAATTCAGGCAGAACACGACTCGCAGTCGGCGGCTACGGCAAAAGTCCCATGCTCGCGATGGACGGCACAGCCTCCGACGATGTGGCAACCGCCGCGCGCAACGCCTTCCACGAAGCGACGGATGATTACGGTAGCGCCGAATATCGCATGGACGTCGCATCCACGCTGGCGAAGAGATGTTTGGGGTCTGTAAATTAATAACTTCCCGCATTTTTGATCGTTCGCAGTTGTACTGCGAACGGGATGCAGCGCAACTGCATCCCCAACAAGGAAATTATATTTTTACGGACCTTTAGCAAATCTTTAGGCTATAGCACAGCCCAAACACGGCGACTTGCATTTTCCAGCTTTGTCTTGTAAAATTTACATGCGTCTTACACGATGGAGGTCGCATGACAATGGAAACAATCGTTTCGCGGCGCGGGCAAACAGTCGTCCCTGCGGCGATTCGCGCCAAGTACAACATCAAAGACGGGGATCAGTTGGTCTGGGTGGACGACGGCCAAACCATCCGGGTAATTCCGGTGCCTTCCGATCCGGTTGCGGCTTTATATGGGCGCGGCAAGGGACAAGGATTAACGCGCAAACTCATGGAAGACCGCGCAAAGTATAGGAAGAAAGAAAATGGCAGGTAAGCCGTTTGTGCTGGACACCTCGGCGCTGATGACGCTCGTTGAAAAAGAGGAAGGCGCGGAACGAGTGCGCGACGTTCTTCTGAAGCAGACGATCATCATCCCGTGGCTCTCAATTCTGGAAATTGTTTATATCTCGCGGCGCGAACTGGGAGAGGACGAAGCGCTTACCCGCTACGCCCTGATGAAAAGGCTCGACGCCAAGATTATTTGGAATGCAGACGAGGCGCTTCTGCTCAACGCCGCCCGAATCAAATCCACTCACAGCCTGTCGCTTGCAGATTCGGTCATTGCCGCAATTGCCGCTCAACACAAAGCCATACTTCTGCATAAAGACCCTGAGTTTGAACCTCTGCAAGATGTGGTTGAAACGGAAGCGTTACCGTACAAAAAATAAATTGCCAGGCATCCTTCCGTAGAACGCAACGCCTTTCACACGGCGACAGATGATTTCGGCTCCGCGGAATATCGCATGGACGTTCCGCCCACGCTGGCGAAGAGATGTTTGGAAAACATTCGCACAGGATGACGAGCACAAAAGGCAAAGAGCATGACTTCCACTTTTCAGGTCACTGAAGACCAACTGGTTTCGGAACTTTGGGCGCGGGATGTTCCCTTTTTGCTTGGGGAACAAATCAGCCCCGCTCCTCTACTCGATCCTACGACTCTCATTCAATCCCTGGCGCAGAGCAAGGATGCGCGCGTTCGAATGGCATTGATACCTTTATTCCTGCGGCATCCTGAATTCTCTGGTGAAGCAAGGAATGCGGACGAAACAATGCCAGCGCAATCGAGCCAGCTAGTCCTTCGCTTTTACTACACAGCCGCTTCTCTCCTGCAACAAAAATATCGAGAACAATTGGTCAAACTCTACGGGAATCAAAAACGATTGCCTGATTTATTTTCCAACAAACTAGGCGTCTCGTTAAATGACGACCCAAATAAGCTTCTCCTCAAACTGGCAAAGCGCCACCAAGTCCTAAGCGGACAACGCATCAACTGGCTTGAATCGTACGAACACAGCGCCGAGCGACTCATCAAGTATGTGGAAAAATTCAAATGAAACCAATATCTCGGCGGTCCATTCAAGATTTTTTCGAACGTCTGGGAAAACGCTACCCCAAACAGGCGGCGCTTCATCTGATTGGCGGCAGCGCATTGATTCTCCTCGGAAGCGCGCGCGAGACTCTCGACATTGATTATGTCGGGGATGACATTCAAAAGAACGACTTTCAAATAGTCATTGATGAGGTCGCGCGTGAACTGGGACTTGATACGGAACCTGTCCCCATCGAACGATTCATACCATTGCCAAAGGGCAGCGAACATCGCAGCGTCCGCATTGGTCAATTTGGAAATGTCAGCATTTTCATTTTTGATCCATATAGCATAGCGCTCAGCAAACTCGATAGAGGCAGCGACCGGGATTTGGACGATCTTGTTTTTCTGGTCGAGCGCCGCCATATAGACGCGGAAGAACTCGAACGAATCTTGAACGACGCCCTTCCTCATGCGGGCAAATTCGATTTCAATCCCGATATCCTGGCTCATCTTCAAGAACTGAAGAATCGATTGATATAAAATCACTTGATCGCAACTTCGCATCCGCGGCGACGAAGAGATGCTGGCAAACGTGAAAGGAAACTACCATGACCGAAGAACAAAAACCTCCCGTGCCTGAAATCAAGAAATCTCCTCCAAATGGAAGCGGGTTCGCCATGGGTCTCGCCCTCGGACTCGCGCTCGGCGTGGCATTGGACAATATCGGGGCGGGAGTCGCGCTGGGCGTTGTCTTTGGCGCGGCATTCAACGAAGCGCTGAAGCGAAAGGACCAGAATAACAAATCGTAAGCCGACTTCACTCAATCAGATTCCGCGTAGCGATTGCCTCACATGACCGCCATCCCCTCCTCCCTCGCCCCATTCTTTCAGGAATACGATATCGCTAAACTTGTCCCTGAAAAGGATTCGCATACCATCATCGAGCGCGTCTTGCAATTCGGCAACCGCGCTGAGATCAAATGGCTGTTCACGGTCTATTCACAGGAGCAGATCATTTTATGGATCAACCGATTCGGCAATGAGAGGCTCCCCCAACCTCATCTCAACTTCTGGAAACTCGTTTTAGGCTCTGAAAAATGACGGTGTTATATTGGGATACTGTTACAGAAGACATGCGCGTGGTATTGCGCGAGTTCTTCCACAGCAAAATCGGAAACCGTTTTTATCTCGCGGGCGGCACTGCGCTTTCGCTTCAACTGGGACACCGCCGATCTGTTGACCTCGACCTCTTCTCCCCGACCGAAGATATCCCTTCCATACGCGCCAGCCTGGAAGAGTCGCTCTCCGCGCTGAAACCTGAATTATCAGACGCGTCATGGGGAAATCTGGTTTTTATTGCAAACAATGTTCGCGTCGGGTTCTTCGGGTACGGATACGCTCTGTTAAATCCGCTGGTGCGGGATGAAAATCTCCGCCTTGCCTCCATCGAAGATATTGCCATGATGAAAATGGATGCTTTGCTTTCAAGGGCAAACCGCAAAGATTTTTATGATCTCTATTTTATTTCGCAGAAAGTTCCCCTGAAAAGTTTGCTCGATCTTGCTCCAAAAAAATATCCGTCCGTTCGCGATTTCGAAGTCCAGGTTACAAAACGCCTGGTTTATTTCGAGAGCGCCGAGCATGATCCTGATCCGATACTTTTACAACCTGTGTCATGGGATGCCGTGAAGAATTACTTTGCAGAACAAGCCAGGCAGATCGAACAGAGTTGGTTGAAATGACTCTCCCTCTCAACCAAATCCTGCGCGGCGACTGCATCGAAGTCCTCGACTCGCTCCCCGCCAACTCGGTGGATGTGATCTTCGCCGACCCGCCGTATAATCTGCAACTCCGCAACGAGCTATATCGTCCCAACATGTCGAAAGTGGATGCAGTGAACGATGGATGGGATCAATTCGAGAATTTCAAGGAGTACGATGTGTTCACGCGCAAGTGGCTGAGCGCCAGTCAACGCGCGTTGAAAGATACTGGCACCATTTGGGTCATCGGCACTTATCACAACATCTATCGCGTCGGCGCGATCATGCAAGATTTAGGCTTCTGGATTCTCAACGACATCTTGTGGATCAAAAATAATCCGATGCCGAATTTTCGCGGCGTGCGTTTTACCAACGCGCACGAGACCATCATTTGGGCGCAAAAGAAAAAAGGCGCGAAGTACACGTTCAATCATCAATCCACGAAAGCGTTGAACGACGATCTGCAAATGCGCTCCGATTGGGCGTTGCCGCTTGTGACGGGCAAACAGCGGATCAAGTCTAACGGGATCAAAGCGCACTCGACTCAAAAGCCCGAAGCGCTGCTCTATCGGATTCTTCTCGCGTCGTCGAATGTCGGGGATGTGATCCTCGATCCGTTCTTTGGCTCAGGGACAACTGGCGCGGTTGCGAAAAAATTGGGTCGCCACTGGATCGGGATCGAGCGCGAGGAAAAATACATCCGCGTGGCGCAGAAACGAATCGACGCGGTCACGCCCTCCCCTGCCGAGGCGTTGACACTGTCCGAGAAACGGAAGCAGGCGCGGGTCCCGTTTGGCGCGTTGCTTGAAAACGGATTATTGAATCCAGGCGAGTCGCTTTATTTTGCGAACAACGGCAAGCGGGCGAAAATCCTATCGAATGGGCACATCAAATGCGGCGATGTCACTGCATCCATTCACGGCGTAGCGAAATCGCTGATGAACGGCGCGCCCGTCAACGGCTGGGATGTGTGGTTTTACAAAGACGCAAATGGGAATAAAATTGTGATTGACGAACTTCGGAAACAGTTCAAGGTCAAAGGTTGAAGGTCTAAGGTCGTAATTCCAACTAATGACTTTTGACCTGTGACCTTCGACCTTCCACCCGCAAGGAGCAAATATGAACATCACCCTCACCATCAACTCAAACAAACATGAAATCGAATGTGCGCCATCTGAAACATTGCTTTCCACCGTTCGCAGGCTTGGATATTTCGGAGTCAAGTTTGGCGATGAACAAGGATTGAGCGGCGCGGACACGGTTCTACTGGACGGCAAGCCTGTCAACGCGGGGTCCATGCTCGCCGCGCAAGCCGAGGGGCATAACGTCGTCACGATTGAGGCGTTGGGCGAACATCCAGATCAAGGCTGGAAAAAGACCGATGGACTGAATCCGCTTCAACAGGCGTTTGTCGAATCGGGCGCGATCCAATGCGGATTTTGCACGCCCGCGCAAATTCTCGCGGCGAAGGCGTTGCTCGAAAAAAATTCAAACCCGAGTGAAGAGCAAGTGCGTGAAGCAATTGCTGGCGTGTTGTGCCGATGCACGGGCTATCTCAAACCTGTGCAAGCCGTGTTGAAAGCCGCGGCGGTGATGCGAGGGGAAGGCACACAAGTAGACAGGGAAACAAGTACACAAGTAAAAATGGATTCGAGCGGGCATGGCGGCGATTCACCTGTGTACGTGTCTCCGTTTTTACCTGTTTCCGAGACTCTCGTTCAAACGAATATCATGCCGCGCGTGATCGTCACTCCTCAAACAGAAACCTACCAGACCGTCGGCAAGCCCGAGAAAAAAGTGGACGCGGTCAAACTCGTGCAGGGCAAACCCGCCTTCACCGCCGATATGGACGCGCGCGGCATGTTGTATGCAAAGGTGTTGCACTCGCCGCACGCGCACGCGCGCATCAAAAAGATTGACACGAGTAAGGCGAAAGAATTGAAGGGCGTCGCGGCGGTGTTAACGTATCAGGATATTCCGCGTGTGGTGTATTCCACTGCGGGGCAGTCCGATCCGATTCCAGGTCCGCTGGATACATTTTCTTTGGATCATAAAGTGAGATTCGTCGGTGATCGCGTTGCATTCGTCGCGGCGGAGAGTCCTGAAATCGCGGAGAAAGCATTGAGCCTGATTGACGTGGAATATGAAATTCTGGATTCCATCCTCGACTCACGCCAAGCAATGGATGCAAATGCGATTCGAATCCACGATGAGCCTGAGTACGTGGACTTCGGCGACTCCAACGCTGACAAGAATCTCGCCGCGCACATCCGCATTGACATCGGCGATGTGGAAAAAGGATTTGCCGAAGCGGACGAAATCTTCGAAGCCGAATATGAGGTGCCGAAAGTTCAACAGGTTTCCATCGAGCCGCATGTGTGCGTCACGTATTGGGATGAAGATGACCGCCTCGTGATTCGCACATCCACGCAGGTTCCATTCCATGTGCGGAGAATGCTCGCGCCTGTGTTGAATTTGCCTGTCAAACGAATCCGCGTGATCAAGCCGCGCATCGGCGGCGGATTTGGCGGCAAGCAGGAAGTGTTGATGGAAGACGTCCCCGCGCACCTCACGATTGCAACAAAGCGACCCGTCATCTACGAATATACACGTGAAGAGGAATTTATCGCGGCGCGGTCACGTCACCCAATGCGAGTCAAGATGAAGACGGGCGTGAAGCGAGATGGGACGATTACCGCCAACGCGATGTACGCGTTGTCCGACACAGGCGCGTACGGTTGCCACGCGCTCACTGTCACGGGCAACACGGGTCACAAGGCGATGGCGTTGTATGTCGGCGATGGTGAATATCGCCAGAGTCCGAACATCCAATTTTATGCAGACGTGGTGTACACCAACACGCCGCCCGCTGGAGCGTTCCGCGGCTACGGCGTGCCACAGGGATATTGGCCCGTCGAACGTCACATGGAAAAGATCGCCCGCGCGTTGAACCTCGACCCGATTGATTTCCGTTTGAAGAACGCAATCCATGCAGGTGAATATCATCCATTTTCAAAGGCGTGGAATGAAGGACGCGAGCCGCGACCCGAGATCATCCAAACCGTTGGGCTGGAACAATGTGTGGCGCAAGGCAGAGCCGCGATTGCATGGGATGATAAATATGGGAATGAAGAATGGCGCAACCCAGTATCAAGTTCCAAGTTTCAAGTGTCAGGTGACAGACCCAAAACTTGGAACTTGAAACCTGAAACTTCAATGATAGCAAAGCGCAGGGGTATTGGAGTCGCGTTCGTTATGCAAGGAACCGCAATCCCGTATTTAGATATGGGCGGCGCGTCCATCAAGATGAACGACGATGGCTCGTTTAATCTTCTCGTCGGCGCAACGGATTTGGGCACAGGTTCGGATACAGTCCTCGCGCAAATGGCGGCGGAGGTGTTGGGAGTTCCGCTTGAAGATATGATCTGCTATTCCTCAGACACAGATTTCACCCCGTTTGACAAAGGCGCGTATGCTTCATCAACAACATACATCTCTGGCGCGGCGGCGGTGAAAGCGGCGAATATCGTTGCGGAAAGAATCAAAGTCCGCGCGGCGATGATGTTGAATGCGGGAGAGCAAGTAGACACGGAGACAAGTACACAGGTATACAAGGCGGAGGAGATTCGTCTTGAAAATAGATTGGCGATTGCATTAGACGGAAAAACAGTTTCGTTTACTGAAATTGCCTTGCACTCGCTCCATAAGGATCAGCAAGAGCAGATCATGGGCGTGGCAAGTTATGTTTCTCCTGTGTCGCCGCCTCCGTTCGCGGCGCAATTCGCGGAAGTCACTGTGGACACCGAAACGGGACAGGTCACAGTGGACAAACTCGTCATGGCGGTTGATTCGGGCGTGATTGTGAATCCGCTCACCGCCTCGGGACAGATCGAAGGCGGGATGACTCAAGCGCTGGGCTATGCCGTCTGCGAGGAGATGCGCTACGATGAAAACGGCGACGCCATCGAACGCGACTTAGATCGTTATCACATCTTCCGCGCCGACGAGATGCCCGAACTCGAAACGATCTTCGTCGAGACGTTCGAGCCGAGTCATCCATTCGGCGTCAAAGCCGTCGCCGAGATTCCCATGGACGGGGTCGCGCCTGCCGTTGGCAACGCCATCCTCGATGCCATCGGCGTGGACGTGGATGAAATCCCAACGACGCCTGAACGAGTGTGGCGGGCGATGAAGGCTCCTGAGTCCCCTCTCCCTTTGGGAGAGGGTTAGGGTGAGGGTAAAATTACTTCATGGCAAACAAAACCTTCGTCATCGGACACGTCAACCCCGACACCGACTCCATCGCCTCCGCCATGGGTTATGCGTGGCTCCTGCGCGAACGCGATGGCGCCGAAGCCGTCGCGGCGCGCGCAGGCGCGTTGAACCCGCAATCAGCGTGGCTTCTCAAACAGCTGAAACTCGATCCGCCCGCCCTGCTCACCGACGCGTCGCCGCGCTTCGAATCGGTGATGCAGAGACTCGACAGCCTCCGCCCCGACGCGCAACTCGGTCTCGCGTGGACTCTCGCCAGCAAGACCGGCGGCATCGCGCCTGTTGTGGACGAGGACGGAAAGCCGTACGGTCTCATCAACGGTTTCAGCCTCTTCAAATATTTCACGAAGACGCTCGGTCCTCAACCCGGTGAAACGACTGTGCGCGAGATGATGTCGGCGCCGTGCAAAGATGCGGCAGATACGAACGTGCCGAAGTTCCCCGCCAGCGGTCACATCCGTGATTTTCTCAACCGCATCCTGCGCGACGAAACCGATGAATACTGGGTCGTTGACGAAAACAATGTATATCTCGGCATTGCGCGCCAACGCGAGATCCTCAACCCGCCGCGTTTGAAAATTATTCTCGTGGATCACAACGAGCCGCGTCAGGCAATCGCCGCGCTCGAAGAAGCCGAACTGCTCGAAATTCTGGATCATCACCGCCTCGGCAACCCGCACACGCACACGCCGATTCGATTCACGGTGGATATTGTGGGATCAACTTCGACTCTCGTCTCTGAACAGACGGCGGAAGCGGGACTCTCCATGCCGCCCAGCCTCGCCGGCGCGCTTCTCGCGGGACTTCTGTCTGACACGCTCATCCTGACATCTCCCACCACCACCCAGCGAGATAAAGACGCCGCCGACAGGTTATCGCGCTGGGCATTCGTGGGCGGGAGTCCGCTCAAAGGTGAGACGATTGAATCGTTCGGTAAAGCCCTGCTCTCTGCGGGAGCCGGTCTCTCGAACCGCGACCCCAACGAGATCGTCAGCACAGACATCAAACAATATGAAGCGGGCGGATTCAAACTCGCCATTGCCCAAGCCGAAGTGACCGACCTCCTGCAACTCGCAGAGCATCTCGCCCCCCTCGCCCAAGCTCTCGACGAATTGAAAGACAAACGCGGACTCGATTTTGCCATGCTCCTCGTCACCGATATTGTGCGCGGCACGAGCAGATTGATCGTGTCCTCCAAAGCGACACCGATGCTCAATGACTTGCCCTACCCTCCTCTCCCCGACGGCACCCGCGACGCGCAAGGCGTCGTGTCAAGAAAGAAGCAGTTGTTGCCTGTGGTGCTGGGGTTGTTGGAGAGGTAGAGTAAAATTACCTCGAAAAGAGCAGCGCTATGTTTCAACTAATCACTAAAATGAACCCAACTGGTTTCCCGCCTGTAGCAGAGACGTTACCTCAAGCAATTGAACGCATTGTGTCTGCTCTCAAACCCGAGAAAATCATCTTGTTTGGTTCTTACGCGGAAGGCAACCCCACCCATGACAGTGATATTGATCTGCTGGTCATCACAGATGGCAACTCCAAAGAAAAATATCGAGCGATTTCAATGTTACTCTACCCACGACAATTCCCCGTGGACATCATCGTAAAGACGCCCAACGAAGTTGAAGAAGCGTTAAAAGGCGGCAAGGACAATAGCTTCTTTATTCGAGAAATCATCAAAAAAGGCAAAGTTCTTTATGACCGACATAAATGAACTAAAGTCTTGGATTGCGCAATCTGAAGAAGATTTCACAGCCGCTAAAACGCTTTTTAGACACAGAAAACCGTTGCTATCAGGAGCATGTTTTCATGCGCAACAGAGCGCGGAGAAATATCTCAAAGCATTATTGATTTTCAAGGATAAAGATTTTCCAAAAACTCACGACCTGCCTGCTTTGAATACCATGCGCAATAAAGCGGGAATTATTACTGGTCTCGACCTGCAACAATTGGTTGATCTAACCGAATATGCGGTGCGACGACGATATCCCGGCAATCAACCAACCCAAGTAGAGGCGAAGGATGCAATCCAAACCGCGGAGACAGTCAGGCGGTTTGCTCGGTCATTTCTTGGGCTGAAAAAGTGAATTCAATCTTCCAAGCCCTCGTTGAACTTCAAACAAAAAACGAATCCGCCGCGCTTTGCACGGTGACCAAAAGCGAAGGCTCGACTCCGCGCCATGTGGGGAGCAAGATGCTCGTGTACCCGGATGGCAAATTCATCGGCACGGTCGGCGGCGGGGATTTGGAACACCGCGTCCTCGATGAGGCGTGGATGGCGATCAGCGACGGCAAGCCGCGCGCGCTTGTGTACAACCTTGTTAATCCGAAGCGCGGCGATCCCGGCGTATGCGGTGGAACTGTGGAGGTGTTTGTGGAACCGATTCTTCCTCCCGCGATGATCGTCGTCATCGGCGGCGGGCATGTGGGCAAGGCTGTTGTGCATCTTGCCAAGTGGCTGGGATTCAGAGTCGCGGTCAGCGATGATCGCGCGGAGTTTTGCAATCCCGAATCCGTGCCGGGGGCGGACGCGTATTACCCAGTTCCAATGGCGGAGTTGCCGAGTCAACTCAAAGTGACGCGCCAAACTTTCCTAGTGGTAACCAGCCGTGGATCCGGAGTCGACGCGGCAGGTTTGCCTCCGCTTCTTGAATCGAAGGCGGCTTACGTTGGCGTCATCGGCTCCAAACGAAGATGGCTGACAACCGTCAAGGCGTTGAAAGAAAAAGGCGTGTCCGATGAATTGATCGCGCGCGCGCATTCGCCGATGGGAATCGAGTTGAACGCCGAAACGCCGGAAGAGATCGCGGTGAGCATCATGGCGGAAATTTTGATGTTGCGCGATAAGGGGACGGGGAAGATGATGAAAGGTTGATATAGACCTCACAGGTTTTTGAAACCTGTGAGGTCTTCTTTCGTAGAATGGACTATAATTAAATCAACGTTCTTCAAAGGAGAAAATCATGGCTAGAATTTTTGACGTTATCGAATATCCAAATGAGATGCGGGATGAGATCGTTCATCGCTTCCCCGAAACGGGCATCGGCGATTATCGCATCGGCTCGCAGGTGATCGTGCGCGAGTCGCAGGCGGCGGTATTTTTCCGCGACGGCAACGCGCTGGATGTGTTCGGCGCGGGCAGGCACACCATCGCCACCGCGAACATCCCGAAGTTGATTGACTTGATCGGCAAGGCGTTCAACGACCGCACGCCCTTCCCCGCGGAAGTGTATTTCGTCTCGATGAAGGAATTCGCTAACGAAAAATGGGGCACGCCGCAACCGATCATCGTGCGCAACCCGGGCATGGGGCTGGGCGTTGCTTTGTTGCAGGGTTTTGGAACGTACTCTTTTCAGGTGAAAGATCCGCAACAGTTCGTGACTCAAGTTGTCGGCACGCAGGGCGCCTATCGCACCACCGATATCGAAGAACGGTTGAAGACTGTTCTGCTTTCCAAGTTGCAGGATGTGCTCGGTGAAACCACAGCCGCAAAAAGCGTCGTGGATTTGATTGGTCTCACGGAAGAGATCGGCGCGGGTGTGCGGGCGAAAGCGCAAGATGATTTTGAAGCGTTGGGGCTTGCGCTTAAAAGTTTCTACATTGGCAATCTCAAGCCCTCCAGCAAGTCGGCGCAGGAGTTGCGCGATATGGGCATGCTCGACATGGCAACCTACACCCAATTGCAAGCCGCAGACGCGATGCGGGATGCCGCGCAAAACGAGGGCGGCGGCGCAGGTCTCACTGCGGGAATCGGCGCGGGCATGGGCATTGGCAATATCATGGGTCAGGCTCTTCAAGGCGGTTTCCAAAACGCGGCGCCCGGCGGCGGAGCGGCAGGCGGCGCAAAGATGCCGGACATTATGACTCCCGCAGAAGCCGCGCAGTTTATGAAAGTGACCGAAGCGGATATTCTTGCGGCAATTGACGACAAGAGTCTGAAAGCCAAGAAAGTCGGCAAGGCGTTCCGCATCAGCAAAGATAATCTTGAAGCGTTTATGAATAGCTGAGTACTGCGTACTTCGTGATGAAGAAAAGACTCTCCGCTGTGGAGAGTCTTTTCTTTTGGAGTCATCGTGGTCTCGTAACGCGACATTCATGTCGCTCGCGCTACAAGAATAATCTCAGTAGCGAGATAAATCTCGCGTTACGAAATTTACTCTACGATGTGGGTTACGTAATACGCAGTACGAAGTATTCCTACTCCAAATCGCTCAACACATCGGAGATCGAATTCAACACATCGCTTGCCATCACGGAGGCGGTTGTGCCGAGATCATCTGCGGCGTAGAGACCGGCTTGCGCGTGGATCCATGCGCCGGCGACTGCCGCATCGTATGCGTCGAGACCTTGCGCGCGTAAGCCGACGATGACGCCGGCAAGCACATCTCCTGTCCCAGCGTGGGCTAGCGCGGGCGAAGCGGCTGGAATAACTGTTGTTCTTCCATCGGGCGATGCAATAACAGTGAATGCGCCTTTCAAAACAACGACGTGTCCCCATTCTTTTGCAAACTTAATTGCAGTTGATTGTCTACTCTCTTGAATTTCCTCTTTCGATAACCCGGTCAACGCGGACATTTCGCCGGGGTGCGGAGTGAGAATCGCTGGCGCGGGAAGGTTCGTGTGCCAGTCTTTGATCTGCGCGAGCAGGCGCAGACCGTCCGCATCAACGATCATTGGCGGCAGTGAGTTCTTATCCGCCACTTTTGATTCGCTCTCTCCATGCACAAAACCAATCGCGGATTTTTTAGGCGTTGATTTTCCAGCCAACAGATTTTCGATGAATTCTTTCGTTGCGTTTTCCGTTCCCAATCCTGGACCGATCAGCAATGCCGTTGCGCGTTCGAAATTTTTCGCCAACACTTCCGCCGCGCTGGCTGCGATCACGCCTGTTGAATGTGGAAGCAGTACCCACGTCGCTTCGGGAACCTGACCTGCGACCGCCGCGTGAATGGACGCAGGAATCGCCAATTGGACCAGTCCCGCGCCGGCGCGATACGCCGCCTCTCCCGCAAGGACGACTGCCCCGGTGTAATTGATCGAGCCAGCCGCGATAAGGGCAGCGCCAAACGTCCCTTTGTGTGAATCGAGCGGCCGCTCCGGCAAAAGCGCGGAGACTGAATCTTCATCCGCAACTTCTGTTTGCAAATTCTTGAGTGAAGGCAAATCAACGGGCAAGCCGATGTCAACAACTTTTAGTTCGCCGACATACTCAAACGCGGGCAGTTTCAAGAGTCCCTGCTTGACCGCCGCCATCGTGACCGTTAAATCTGCGTGGATGGTTTCGTCTGCGGTGTCGCCCGAATCGCAATCCACGCCAGAGGGACAATCAACTGCGATCACGAGAGGCGGTTCGTCAAGACTGTCGAGTAGGTCGCCAACTTCGGAAAGCAATTCGGCAACTTCTTTTTTCAGCGGCAGTTTGGCGCCGGTGCCAAGAATTCCATCGAGGAGGACGTCGGCAGTTTCGAGGAAAGAGGAAAGATGAAAGAAGGCATCCTCTTTTTCGGAAGGAATAATTTGTCCGCCAGCATCAGTGAACTGTTTAACGAGGTCGTCTTTTTTGCGCTTGACGAGGAATGCGCTTGACTTCCAACCTTCTTCGGCAAGCGCGGTCAACGCGACGAGGGTATCTCCGCCGTTATTACCGGGACCGACCAACCCGATGATTTCAAGTTGATCGTCGTCAACGAACAAATCGGCGGCAACTTCCGCCAGTCCCTGACCGGCGTTTTGCATCATTTGATCATAAGTCAAGCCGTTTGAGTCGGCTTCTTTTTCAACGGCTTGCATTTGTGAGACTGTGACAAGTTTCATGGTTTTCTCCAATTGATGGCTGGATTGTACTGCAAAGGAATCTTGCAACTCAGTTTTACTTGCCTGCTCTAATGAAAATCAAATCATAGATTCAATAGAGTCGTCGCGCTCATACAATCTGGAAAGATTTCTGTTTGAACTCTTGCGGAATTACCAGAAATAGTCTATCCTTACGACAAGAGATGAACCATTCATCTCCAACCCATTCTTAATTCTCTTGGAGGAGAACATGAAGAACCTTTACAAAGTGTTGGTCCTGGGCATCGTTGCCGTGCTTGCGCTCACCGCATGCGGCGGAGGCGGCGCGCAAGCGGATGATTTGCTCGGTGCGATCAAAGCGCGCGGCTACATCCTCGTTTCGACCGACCCCAACTACGAGCCGCAATCATTCCTCAATACCGAAGGCAAACGACCCGCCGATTCGAAATGCCCTTCCGACGCGCTGACCACCGCTGAAATGCAAGGCTTCGACGTGGACGCCGCCATCGCCATCGGCGACGCGCTCGGCGTGGAGACTTGCTTCGCCACCCCGTCCTGGGATACGATCACCGCCGGTTCCTGGGCAGACAAATGGGATGTCAGCGTCGGCTCAATGACGGTCACAACCGACCGCCAGAAAGTCCTCGATTTCAGCGTGCCGTACTATTACACGCCGGCAGTTGTCGCCGTTCGCGCAGATTCGGGGATTACCTCCCTCGCCGACCTCGAAGGTCAGTCTCTTTGCGTGGGCACAGCCACAACATACGAATCATGGCTCAACCATGATATGGCTGGCTTAGGATTGCCCGAAGCCTCCATTTATGCCGAAGCGCCGAATGTAACCGTGGTTCCGCTCGAGACCGATCAGGAATGCGCCCAAGCCATCGCCGCGGGTCGTGAAGATTTCGTGGGCTATGTCACATCAGAGACCGTTGTGGACGCGAACATCGCCGCGGGTTTCCCGGTCGTCAAGCTTGGCTCCCCGGTATTCTCGGAGGACCTCGCCGCCTCGTTCGACAAAACCTCCAGCCTGCCGACCGGCACGCTGCTTGCCGAAGTCAACAAAGTATTCACAAAGATGCACGAAGATGGCGCTCTTTCTGACCTCTCGCTCAAATGGTTCGATGTGGATCTGACTCAGGCTCCCAACTAACCTCCCGTCTTTCAAAGGGAAGCGGCTTTCGCCGCTTCCCTTTCTGTTTGCTTGGATGTCAGGTTCATGGCAATCGGTATCTGCCATAAGCCCATGAAGTAACATCTCGGTCACTATCCTGATGGAAAAAACAACAACTCCAAAAAAATCGCAAGCCGATCTCTTGGTCGAGGCTCAACAGAGGAAGCAAAACCAGTTCCGCATGGGCGTCGGAGCAACATGGGGATTTCTGCTTCTGGTACTCATTTTCCTTTTCAGCGGAAAAACCGTTCTGGGCTTCGAAACGATCCAACTCGATACCGAATTCATGCGGAAAAATTTCACCTTCATCGGCGAAGGCTTGGGCGAGACCCTGCTGATTTCAATTCTTTCGATCTCGCTGGCAATTCTTCTCGCGCTTCTGACTGCGTTAGGGCGGCTTTCCACATTTCCGCCGATCTTTGCAGTCAGCACATTCTATGTTTCATTGATTCGCGGCACGCCTCTTTATCTTCAGATATTTTTCTTTTTCCTTGCCCTTCCACAATTAGGAATTATCCTCAGCGGACTTACGGCGGGCGTGCTGGCGCTCGGACTCAACTACGGCGCGTATATGAGCGAGACCTTTCGCGCCGCGCTCTCCTCGGTCGGCAAAGGACAACGCGAAGCCGCCACCGCGCTCGGCATGACTCCGCTTCAAACCATGCGGCGCGTCATCCTGCCGCAGGCGTTGCGATTTGCGATTCCTCCGATGGGCAACGACTTCATTTCCATGACGAAGGATTCCGCTCTCGTCGCCGCCACCGGTTTCGTCCACGAGGTATTGTGGCGCGCAACCAAGGTGGGGCGCGCGCAATTCAACAACCTCGAAGCCTTGTTGATGGCGGCGATGTTCTATTGGTTCATGACGCTCATCCTCACCTTCTTCCAAACACGGCTGGAAGCGCGACTCGCCAGAGGGGAACGCTAACATGGCGCCGATTGTCCGCGTTTCCAAACTCGATAAATATTTTGGGCGTTTGCATGTGATCCAAAATATCTCGCTGGATGTGCAACCGCGCGAAGTGGTCTGCCTGATCGGCAGGAGCGGATCGGGGAAAAGCACATTGTTGCGATGTATCAACTTCTTGGAAGAACCATCCAGTGGAAGTATCGAAGTGGACGGCTTGGTCGTCCAAAGTCACGGACGCGGCAAAGAACATCGCCAGCTCATTCACGATGTGCGGCTCAAGACCGGCATGGTATTTCAAGAGTTCAATCTCTTCCCGCACATGACCGTGTTGGGAAATGTTATCGAAGGACCCGTCACGGTCAAAGGCATGAACCGCGCCGAAGCAATTGCGCTCGCCGAAGAAAATCTCGATAGCGTCGGCTTATTGTTCAAAAAGGACGAATATCCCGCGCGCCTCTCCGGCGGGCAAAAACAACGCGTGGCAATCGCGCGCGCGCTGACCATGCAGCCGCGCGTCATGTTGTTCGACGAACCCACCTCCGCGCTCGACCCTGAACTTATCGGCGAAGTGCTGAACGTAATGAAAAAAGTCGCCAAAGACGGCATGACCATGCTGGTCGTCACGCACGAAATGGGATTCGCGCGCGAAGTGGCAGACCGCGTGCTGGTGATGGGCGATGGCGAAATCATCGAAGACGCAAAACCATCCACGCTGTTCAGCAAACCCAAAGACCCGCGCACAAAAGCGCTGATCGATCGGTATCGCACCGGGGGACACTGATTCATGCTTCTCGCCATCACGCGCGATGTCAGCCCGCGCTTCGACGAATGCGAGATCACCCACATCGAACGCTCGCCGATCAATCTGGAAACCGCCCGAACACAACATCACGAATACATACAAACGCTCAAAGAACTCGGATGCGCCGTTTTGGAATTACCCGCCGAAGCGGATTTGCCCGATTCAGTCTTTGTCGAAGATACGGCGGTCATCCTGCGGGAAGTTGCGCTTCTCACCCGACCTGGGGCTGACTCGCGGAAACCTGAGACCGAGTCCATCGCCCAAGCCCTTGCCCCCTACCGCGAGCTCGTCCACATTCAGCCTCCCGCCACCGTGGACGGAGGCGACGCGCTTGTGTTGGGAAAAAATATATTCGTCGGCATATCCACGCGCAGCAACGCGCTTGCCATTGACCAGATGAATCAACTGTTGCGAAAATTCGGATACACAACGCAAGGCGTGGAATTGCGCGATTGCCTGCATCTCAAAAGCGCAGTCACGCGCGTGGACGATAACAACACATTGCTCATCAATCGCAACTGGGTAGACGTTGAAACATTCGATGGGTATGAGTTAATTGATATTGATCCCTCCGAGCCGTTCGCCGCAAACTGTTTGCCGGTCAACGGCTCGATCATTTTTCCAACAGCGTTTCCCCGGACAACGGCAAAACTTGAAGCGCGAGGCTATCGAATCAAGCCTGTGATGGTGGACGAGTTGGCAAAAGCCGAGGGCGCGGTGACCTGTTGCAGTTTGATCGTTTCGTAAGGCTGAACCAGCGTCAATCGAGGAATGAGGCGGAGATCTTTATCCAAACCTGCCCACAAGATTTATACTTGTCGGCAATCCGCTTAGCCTGTCTTGCGAGGAAGTTATGTTCCCACGAATCTTTTCCCAGCCCGTATTCGACGATGAAGAGTTGACGCGTTCCGCATCCCAACTGAGGATGGTCACGCTTGCCATGCTCGCGGTTACTACTCTCTTTATTGCAATATGGTCGGCGCTCGTGCCTCAGTCTTCCTATCGCGGCATCTACGCGCTCCCCATCTACCCGCTATGTTTTTGGTTGTTGCATCTCATTCAACAGGGAAAAGTAAAACTCGCGGGGTGCGCAATGGTAATTGGAGTTTGGCTGATCCTATTCTTCGCGGCGGCATTCAATGGCGGCGTGCTGGCGCCCGGCTATAGCGGGTTGCTGATCACCATCCTTGCCGCTGGAATTTTCATCGGTCGCGAGTGGGCAAATCGAGTTGCTCTGATCAGCGTGATCGGCGGCGGCATCTTTGTGATTCTTGAACGGGCCGGTATCTTGCAAGTAATCAACGAGGTTGCCGATCCGATGGCAATGTGGGTCGCGCAGTCGGTGTTCTTCTTCATTTCCGCCAGCCTGCTTCAAATGGGCACGGAACGTATCGCTGGCGCGTTGCAGCGCGCGCAACGCGAGGTCGAACAGCGGCGCAAAGCCGAGGAACAATTACGAGAAGCGGAAAAGCAATATCGCGAACTGGTCGAGCGCGTGCCTGCTGTGATCTACAGCGCGGAGCCGGGACCAAACGGACGCTGGCTGTACGTTAGCCCGGGCGTGTTGCAACTCAGCGGCTTCGCCCCCGACGAGTGGACTGCCAACCCGCATCTGTGGTACTCGCGCCTCGACCCTGAAGACCGCGAGCAATTTATTGCGGCGGAGAATCAAGCCCTGAAAGACGGCTCGCAATTCAACATGGAATATCGCTTTCGCAGGAAAGACGACTCAGTCATCTGGGTGCGGGACGAAAGTTTATATGTAACGAGCGGCGCGCCGGGCGGGCAGACGATCGTTCAAGGCTATTTGCTGGATATCACCGAAAACAAACAGGCAGAGGAAAAACTCCGCGCCAATCAAGTCTTGCTAACAACGATCATCGAAAACATTCCCTTCGATTTTTGGGTGTGCGACGAGAACGACCGCTATATTCTGCAAAACCCCATCTCGAAACGCCTGGCGGGCGATCTGACCGGAAAAACTGTCGATGACCTTAACCTGCCGCCAGCGCTAAAAAAATCATACAAAGTACAACACTTGCGCATCTTGGGCGGCGAATCTATTAGGGGAGAAGAGTCTCATGAGCAAAACGGAAAACATCATCATCTGATGATGATCGGGGCGCCGATTCGAGACAATGAAAAAATACGCGGCATGATCGGCATGACGATCGATATGACCGAGCAAAAACGCGCGCAGGAGGCTTTACGCGAAACGGAATTGCTCTATCGCACGCTCGTCGAGCAGACCTCTGTCGCCATTTATCGCGATGCGCCTCAAGAGGGCGGTCCTTCCATATACATCAGCCCGCAGATCAAGAACATGATCGGGTACTCCCCGGAGGATTTTTCAGCGGAACCGGAGTTCTGGCAATCGCTCCTTCACCCCGACGATGAAATCAGGGTCCTCAACGATATCAAACAAATGATCGCAACCGGCAAGGGCATCGCATCGGAATACCGAATGAAAGCCAAAAACGGGGAATGGGTATGGCTGGGAGACGAGTCGGTCGTTATTAAAGATGACGACAACAATCTTTTGTATATTCAGGGCGTGCTCACGGATATCACCAGGCAAAAATCAGTCGAGGCGCAGCGCGAATCGCTCATCAAGGAACTGGAGGAAAAAAACTCCGAACTGGAGCGCTTCACCTACACCGTTTCGCACGATCTAAAAGCGCCGCTCATCACCATGGGCGGATTTCTCGGCTACCTGGAAAAAGACGCGCTAAGCGGAAACGTCGAAAAACTTAGGCTGGATATACAACGGATATCGGAAGCCAATCGCAAAATGGAGACCTTGTTGAACGACCTGCTGGAGCTATCCCGTATCGGCAGAAAAATGAATCCACCGGAAACGGTTCCCTTCGGGCATGTCATTTCGGAGGCTTTTATCCGCGCGGAGAGCCGGTTGAATTGGAAACATGTCGAAGTGATGATCATGACCGACCTGCCGACGATTCACGGAGACCGGAACCGGCTGATCGAGGTGATGCAGAATCTTCTGGACAACGCCGCCAAATTCATGGGCGACCAGCCCAACCCGGCCATCGAGATCGGCGCCGAAACAAAAGGGGAAGAAATCGTCTTTTTCGTGCGCGACAACGGGATCGGCATCGACCCGAAGTTTCACAAAAAGATATTTGAACTGTTCGATAAGTTGAATCCGCGCATCGAGGGGACGGGCATCGGGCTGGCGTTGGTCAAGCGCATCATCGAAGTTCACGGCGGCAGGATTTGGATCGAATCGCGCCTTGGGCAGGGCGCAACATTTTTCTTCACGCTCCCGGGCGCGAAATAAAAATTCTCCGAAACGATTCGGAGAATTTTCAAACGTGTGCGCTGGAGAGGACTTGAACCTCCACGTCTTGCGACACATGGCCCTCAACCATGCCTGTCTGCCAATTCCAGCACCAGCGCCCAAGCACGGCGTATTATAATCGGCTTACTTTGCTTGTCAAGCAAAATCTTTTTTGGAGACAATCATGACGCGAATCGTAGTAGACGCCATGGGGAGCGACAATTCCCCAACCCCAGACGTGGAAGGCGCGGTGATGGCGGCGCGCGAGCACGGGGTGGAGATCATCTTGACGGGAGACGCTTCGCGGATTCAGCCCCTGCTTGATTCTAACCATGCGGCGACTCTGCCCATTCGCATCGTCCACGCGCCAGAAACGTTGACGATGAAGGACAAAGGGGAAGACCTGGTGATGAAAGCGCGTCACAAGGAAGCGCAGAATTCGATGGCGATCGGGTACGATCTCGTGAAAAACGGCGAAGCCGACGCGTTCGTAACAATGGGCAACACCGGCGCGGCAATGGTCACGGCGCTATTCAGGCTGGGCAGAATCAGGGGCGTGGACCGGCCCGCGCTGGCGGGACCAATTCCCACTGCGAAAGGAATCGTGATCCTGCTCGATCTCGGCGCGAATCCCGATTGCAAACCGGAGAACCTCCTGCAATTTGGGATCATGGGCAGTGTGTATGCGGAGCGAGCGCGCGGCGTAAAAAATCCGCGCGTGGGTTTGGTATCGAACGGCGAAGAAGCGGGTAAAGGAAGCGAACTCGTCAAAATGGCATATCCTTTACTGGCAGAGGCTAAACTAAACTTTGTCGGCAACCTGGAAGGAAAAGAACTTTTCGGCGGCCATGCCGATGTGGCAGTAGCCGATGGGTTTACTGGAAATGTATTGCTCAAATCTTCCGAGGCGGTTGCCAAACTGCTGGTGGATAAGATCCGCGAGTCTATCAAAGGCGGGGGGCCGCTGGCGCTGCTGGGCGGCGCGTTGATCCGTCCCGCGATGGGTAAGGTGCGTAAACTACTCGATCCCGCCGAAGAAGGCGCGGCTCCCCTGCTCGGCGTGAACGGATTGGCATTTATCGGGCATGGAAGGTCGGATGCTCTTGCGATTAAAAACGCCATCCGCGTGGCAAAAGAGGCGGCAGAGTCAAAAGTGCTGGATGCGTTAAGAAGCGCGATTGAGGAAAGTTTGAAAAAATAGAATCACCGCGAAGCAAGTTCTTTTTTTCTTAGCGCACATTGCGCGCTTCGCAGTTAAAAAGGCAGTTATGAAAATCATTAGAAACGACAAATTGATCCAACGCAACGGAAAAATCGGCGGTGTTGCGATCCTGCTTTCCATCATCACACTGATCGGGGGCTTTTTCGTCAACGTCAACAACTTATCGGGCGAAGATATGCGCTCTTTCTATATCACTCTGGCTTCCTTCGTTGTCGGCTTCATACTGGTTCAGGTTGGGTTGTATTTTGTAAACCGCTATGGGGGCAAGCCGCGCATGGATGAACGTCTCGACGCCGCGCTCAAAGGTTTGCCCGGCGATTTCGCGATCTATCATTTCACAACGCCAGCCTCGCATTTGCTTGTGGGTCCAGCAGGAGTTTGGGCGCTGATTCCCTATCGCTTGCGCGGCATGGTTGAGTTCAGAAAAAACCGTTGGCGGGTTGGGGGTGGCGGATTCCTACAAGCGTACATGAGCATCTTCGGTCAGGAGGGAATCGGGCGTCCCGACCTGGATGCGGAAAACGAGATCGGCAAGGTCAAAAAATTGCTGGCAAAACATTTTGAAGAAAGCGAAATTCCAGAGGTCAATGCGGTATTGGTCTTCACCAATGAACTAGCCGCGATTCAAGCCGAGGGCGCGCCTCTGTCCGCGTTGAAAGCGGACCAGCTCAAAAGTTTTATTCGGCAAAAAGTAAAAGAGAAACTAATTACACAAGCACAACTCGCGGCAGTGAAAACCGCGTTGCCTGATTAATTTCAGGCACATGTCGTTGCGAGGAGGCGTTCGTTGCCGACGAAGCAATCTCCTCGATAACCAGGGGATTGCTTCGGGCGAAGAGCAAGAGCGCCTCGCAACGACATGGCAGGTGGTTTATGATACACTTGTTCTATTATGCAATTTTCGATGATGGAAAAATTTATTGCTGATCGCTGGACAACTATAATTATTCTCGGCATTCTAGCGATGGGAATTTGGTTCCGCGCAACAATCTATGGAGATTTGCGGCTTTCAGCGGGGATGAGCGATACGCCGAGTTACATTAATTCTTCACGAGCAAAGTTGTTTTCACCACAGATGTTTAGCGGTGAGCGGCTATTCACAACCAACCTCTTGTATAAACTTGCCAATGATCCTATCCGTTGCCCGTTAACGATCATCGGCAATCCTTCGGTAGGTATCGAATTACCTCGTGATATTCAGCCTTGCTTTGACAAAATCGCCGTTCTGCAAAATACGCTCGCCATTTTTGCGTGGTCGTTCCTTGCGCTGATCGTCTCGCGCTGGTTGTTTCATCCGTTTTACAAGACACTAGCTGTTCTTCTGGTATTGGCTTTTGGTTTCTCCCCCCAGATCGCCGAATGGGACAGCGTCCTCAGTTCCGAGTCCATCTCGCTTTCCATGTTTGCGATCTTAATAGGGTTGATGTTGGAAGTCTCGCAGAGGCTCGCCAGAGATCGAAGTCAGCGCTTGTCAACGACAACCAAGGGATTAATCACCCTCTGGTTAATTGTTTTCATCCTGTGGGTTTTTCTGCGCGATGTTCATATTTACGCAAGTTTGATAACTGTAGTTTTGTTGCTTCCATTTCTGTTGGTGAAAAAGATACGCCTCACCAACAGTATTCCAATAGTTGTGTATATACTCAGCGGAATATTTATCCTAGGGATGTACACGACACAGAAAAGTTCGAGATGGGAACTTCCCTTGTTCCATGTGATGGACGGTCGTGTCTTTACAGATCAAGGCATGGTAAATTATTTTGTCACCCGCTTTGATATGCCGCGCGACCCATCCAGCCTTGAGTATTCGGAATGGTTCAACACGCGCGGATTCAGATCCTATGGAATATTTCTTGCAACCCACCCGCGATATGCGCTTTCTGCGCTCATGGAGCGTTCGGACTATTTATCTGAAGATTTTGTTCAACCCTACTTTACCACTGCGGAAATCCGTTCTCGAAAAACCCTATTGGACATGGGAAGAATCGTTCACCCTGAAACGAATGCTGTTTTTCTAATTGACTTCATCCTCGTGGCGTCTATGTTGATAAACAGCCTAAAATCTTCAACTGGCAGGGCGTGGGCATGGACCTGGTTTGCGGTGTGGATGTTTTTCTTCGGAAGCGCATCCGTGCTGTTGAGTTTTTTCGGAGACAACATCGGAATTCATCGCCATATATTTCCCTATGTTGAGATATTCCGTTTACTATTATGGATCGGTCTGTTAGCAAACTTAGATTCGCTGGTTCATAGTTTTGAACCTATTACCATTCAAACGAAAGAATAAAATAACCTCATGCAATCAATCGTAGCCATAGACATCGAAACAACAGGATTAAACGACGAGCGCGACGCAATCATCGAGATCGGAGCAGTGAAATTTAAAGGGCATCGCGTCGAAGATGAGTGGACATCGGTCATCAACCCTGGCAGGCACATCCCAGAATTTATCACGAGTCTGACGGGCATCAGCGACGCCGAGACGCGCAACGCGCCGAAACTGCGCGACATCATCCACGAGTTGGAAGCGTTCGTCGGCGACGCGCCCGTGGTGGGACATAACATCCGTTTTGATCTAGGGTTTTTACAAAAGCAGGCGGGCATCCTTCACAACAACGAAGTGATTGACACGTACGAGATCGCGGCAGTGGTCATGCCTGCCGCGAGCCGATACAACCTCGGCGCGCTCGGCAAGCAATTGGGAATTTTATTACCTGCCACCCACCGCGCGCTCGATGACGCTAAAGTGACGATGGCGGCGTTCAACAAATTATTCGAGTTGGCGCGCGAACTCCCGCGCGAGTTGGTGGATGAAATTGTGCGCCTCAGCGAACCCATCGTCGAATGGGACGGTCGTTGGGTCTTCCAACAAGTTTTGGGGTCGCAAGCGAAAGAGGGCATCAAAGCGAAGAAAATATCGAAGAAAAATAATCATGCGGCGCGGTTCGACGATTCGAATTTTCCGCCGTTGGATAACCCCGATGAGCCGAAACCGCTCAACACCGATGAAGTCGCCTCCGTGTTGGAATACGGCGGGCCGTTCTCTCAATACTTTGAGTCGTTCGAGCAGAGACCCGAACAAGTTGAGATGATGCGCATGGTGGCAAACGCGCTTTCGTATGGAAATCATTTGATGGTCGAAGCGGGAACGGGCGTTGGAAAAAGTTTTGCCTATCTCGTGCCTGCCGCGTTATTCTCGTTGCAAAATAACACGCGCGTGGTCGTTTCGACGAATACGATCAACTTGCAAGATCAACTCATTCAACGCGACCTGCCGAATTTAAGTCAGGCGTTGAATCTTGATTTTCGTTTTTCGGTGTTGAAGGGGCGTTCGAATTATCTTTGCCCGCGCAAGGTGGACAACATGCGCCAATCGTATCCGCGCAATACGGACGAGATGCGTGTGCTGGCGAAAGTGTTGGTCTGGCAATTAAATAATTCGAGCGGAGATCGAAGCGAATTAAATCTCACGGGACCGACCGAGCGCGAGGCGTGGAATAGACTGTCGGCGGAGGATGATGCTTGCACATCCGAGACGTGCATCAAGCGTATGGGCGGCGCGTGTCCGTTCCATCGCGCCAAGACCGCGTCGCAATCCGCGCACGTGCTCGTCGTCAATCATGCGCTGTTGCTGTCGGATGTCGCCACGGGAAGCAAAGTCCTGCCCGAATATTCGCATCTCATCATTGACGAGGGGCATCATTTGGAATCGGCGACGACGAACGCGATGTCGTTTCGCTTGAATCAATACGACCTGGATCGCATGATGAAAGAAGTCGGCGGATCGAACGCGGGAGCGCTTGGAAAACTTCTCGGCGAGACGATCAACACGCTTCGCCCCTCGGACTTCGGCCTGCTTCAAAAAAATGTGAGTCACGCCACAGACATGGCGTTCCGCATCGAGCAGATGAACCGCGAGTTCTTCAATGTGTTGAGCGAGTTCGCGCGCTTGCAACGCGAGGGGCAACCGCCATCGAATTACGCATGGCAGGCGCGCGTGTTGCCCGCGACGCGCACGCTTCCGTTTTGGGATGAAGTGGAAATGGCATGGGACGCAACAGGTGAGACGTTGCGAAATTTACTTGGCGAGCTAGCGATCATCTACAAAGCCGCCGCAGACTTGTACGCCGAGGGACACGACAATCTCGAAGACGTGATGGGCGACATCAGCAACGTCGTCCGCAGGCTGACCGAAGCCGAAGCGAATATCTCAGGCATGATCAGCAAACCGATTCAAGGCATGGTGTATTGGATCGAAGTCCAGCCGAATCAAAATCGCTTGTCGTTGAACGCCGCGCCGTTGAGTGTTGCATCGCTCGTTGAAAAAAATCTGTGGCACGAGAAACGCTCCGTCGTGTTGACCTCCGCCACGTTGACCACACACGGCGAATTTCAATATCTACGCAACACCCTCGGCGCAGACGAAGCCGACGAGATGCAACTCGGCTCGCCGTACGATTACGAGAGCGCGGCTCTGCTTTACATTGCAAACGATATTCCCGAACCCAATCAAAACGGTTACGAGCAGGTTCTCAACAACACCCTGATCGCCACCGCCAAAGCCACAGGCGGACGGATGCTCGTGCTGTTCACATCCTACACCGCGTTGAAGAAAGCCGCCAAAGCCATCACAGGTCCGCTGGCGCGCGACGACATTTACGTCTATGAACAAGGCGATGGCGCGTCACCGAACGCGTTGCTTGAGTCGTTCAAAGCAACCGAACGCGCGGTATTGCTGGGAACCAAATCCTTTTGGGAAGGCGTGGACGTGCCAGGCGATTCGCTTTCCGTTGTGGTGATAACCAAACTCCCCTTCGATGTCCCCACTGATCCGCTCATCGCGGCGCGCTCTGAAACGTACGAAGACTCGTTCAATCAATATTATCTGCCCGAAGCGATTCTAAAGTTTAGGCAAGGCTTTGGTCGTTTGATTCGAACTGCCTCCGACCGCGGCGTAGTCGTTATTTTGGATCGCCGCGTGCTGACAAAGCAATACGGCAGGATGTTCTTGGAGTCGTTACCTCCGTGTACCGCGCGGCAGGGACCTGCGTCCAATTTGCCGAGGGAAGCGGGAAGTTGGTTGGGGATGTAAAAACGACGAGTTGTGAAGCGCGATTTCAGCAACCATAAATAGTGCTATAATCCTGAAAAAGTTACCATGGCCACTTTATCTCTCGATGACAGACACACCAAAGATTTGATCAAGCAAGCGCTCCTGGAATTATTTCAGGAACGTCGCGACCTATTCCACGACTTGTTCGAGGAACTACTCGAAGATGTCGGCTTCGCCAACGCCATGCGTGAAGGCGAAGACAGTGAAGTCGTGGACGAAAAGGAAGTAATGAAGGCTTTGAGGGCATAACGTGGATTTGGAATTCCGCGAAAGTTTTCTCAAGGATGTAAACCACATCAGAGAAAAAGATGTGAAAATGAAAGTCGCCGCCGTGATTACAGAAGTCAAGGCGGCTTCTTCATTGTCCGCCATTCGGAATGTCAAGAAAATGGAGGGGAGCCAAAATTATTATCGCATCCGTATTGGGGATTACAGAATTGGCGTCAAGGCGCAGGATAGGATTCTCGTTTTTCTTCGCTGTTTGCATCGAAAAGACATTTATCGTTACTTCCCTTAAATCAAACCATGTCCCAACCCCCAACCATCCTCTTCGTCTGCGAACACGGCGCGGCGAAAAGCGTCATTGCCGCGGCATATTTCAACAAACTGGCGAGTGAAATAAATTTGAACGTCCGCGCCATCGCGCGCGGCACAAACCCCAACGAGGAATTGTCACCCAAAACAATCACGGGCTTGCAAGCCGACGGTTTGACACCGACCGAATCTATCCCGCAGAAATTATCGCGGGTAGATTTCGAGTCTGCCCAACGCGTTGTCGCGTTTTGCGAATTGCCTGAGGAATACAGGAGCAAAGCAGTTTTCGAACAATGGGATGGAGTCCCGCCTGTGAGCGAAGATTACGATAAAGCGCGGGATGCGATTGTGGAAAGAATCAATCGGCTTATCGCTGAACAGAAAGACAGAGCCTAAATGGAAAACGGGGAAACGTCAGAAAAAATACCCGACGGGCGCGAGGTGTTTCTATATTTTCTGCTTTTAGGCTTCATCAATATTGGGGGACCCGTCGCGCAAATTACCATGATGTACAACAAAATGGTCGAGCAAAGTCAATGGCTCTCCAAAGACCGCTTTGTCAAGATCATGGGGTTCACTCACATGCTGCCAGGGCCCGAGGCGTTGCAATTGGCGATTTATGTGGGCTACCTCAAGAAAGGCATTCTGGGCGGAATTCTGGCAGGGCTGACTTTTATTATCCCTGGCGCGTTGGTCATGATCATCCTTAGCCATTTGTACGTCACGTATGGGAATCTATCGCAAGTGAATGATGTCTTATACATCTTGAAGCCCGCCGTGCTCGGAATCATTGGCGCGGGGATTATCAAGTTAGGTAAAGCCGCAATTACAAACGCGCGGCTTGCCGCGATTTTGATCACAGCCACTTTAGCCATGCTCTTTATCAAAATTGACTTTCTCTTTGTCCTCTTCCTTGCAGGACTCGTAAATTTACTCCTTGCAGTGGGCGCTCCTCGTTTGAACGCATCATTGGGTTTAATCCCTGTTTTCATAGCCAATCTGAAAGACTCCTTCTTTGCCGATGACAAATGGATTCAAATGGCTTGGCTGTTCCTCAAAACGGGACTGTTCAGCTTTGGCGGCGCGTATGCCTCCCTTGCATTTCTACAGCGCGGCGCGGTGGATCAGTTCCACTGGGTCACCGCCGAGCAACTCTTAGACGGCGTCGCGCTCAGCGTGGCAACCCCGGGACCGTTTATGTTGTTCACCACGTTTGTCGGTTATCTGGCGGGCGGTGTTACAGGCGCGGTCATTGCAACATTCTTTGTTTTTTTGCCATCCTTCGTCTTTGTCATCCTGGGCGCGAAGTATATTGAACAGGCACAAAACAATCGCTCCGTTCAGGCTTTTCTGGCAGGCATCAGCGCGGGAGTGGTTGGAGTCATCCTGGTTGTATCGTTGGAACTTGCTCCAAGCGCGCTGGTCGGCGCGCCAAGTATCCTCATTGCTTTGCTTGCTTTTGCTTTGATTACATTTCTCAAAGCGGATGTGGCGCGAGTTGCGATTGGAACGATAATCGTGGGGATATGCTACGCAGTCCTACAATCCGTGTAACATGAACCCCAATATCACTATCCTCTTCTCCACACGCATCATCCGCTTGTTTTGTTACGGGTTTCTCTCCGTCATCCTCGCGCTATATCTTTCCGAAGCAGGATTCACCGAAACACAGATCGGACTGCTCTTCACGCTCACCCTCCTCGGCGACGCGGTCATTTCGTTGTGGCTCACCACCTCCGCGGATCGGTTCGGCAGAAAACGGACATTGCTCATCGGCGCGGTCTTGATGATGGGGGCAGGCATCGGCTTTGTGCTGACAAAAAACTTCGCCCTGCTTGCGCTCGCGGCGATCATCGGCGTCATCAGCCCGGGCGGGAGCGATATCGGTCCGTTTTTATCTGTGGAGCAGGCAAGCCTCACACAATTGATCTCGAACGAAAAGCGGACACACTTCTTCGCATGGTACAACCTCGTCGGTTCTTTCGCAACCGCGACGGGCGCGCTGGCTGGCGGATGGCTTGCACAGTCCCTGCAACTCAGCGGCTGGACTGCGCTCGAATCCTATCGTTTTGTTTTGATGGGCTACGCGCTCGGCGGATTCATTCTTTTACTTTTGTTCTTCAACGTTTCGCAGTCTATCGAAGTGAAAGGACAAACCGATTCAACGAGGCGCGTGCTCGGATTGCATCGCTCGCGTAAGGTGGTCTTCAAACTCAGCGCATTGTTCTCACTCGACGCGTTCGCGGGCGGCTTGCTCGTGCAAAGCATGTTCGCCTACTGGTTCTTCGTCCGCTTCGGCGTGGACGCGGGGACGCTCGGCAGTATCTTCTTCGGCGCGAATATCCTCGCGGGCATCTCGGCATTGCTCGCCGTTCGCATCGCCAACAAATTCGGTCTCATCAACACGATGGTCTTCACACACATTCCATCGAACATTCTGTTGATTCTGATTCCGCTCATGCCGACTCTCCCCCTCGCCATCGGAGTCCTTCTCATCCGCTTCAGCATCTCGCAGATGGACGTGCCGACGCGTCAATCCTACACGATGGCTGTTGTCGCCCCCGACGAGCGCTCCGCCGCTTCGGGCGTTACGGCCATCGCGCGTTCGGTCGGCGCGTCCGTTTCGCCGCTCCTCACAGGATTCTTTTTCGGCATCCCCGCGCTATTGAGCCTTCCATTCTTTTTGGCGGGCGGGCTGAAAATAATCTACGACTTGCTACTCTTCCGCGAGTTTCGGGCTGTGAAGCCGCCCGAAGAAAACTGAATCAGCCGTCCCTGCGAATGAACCGTTATAATTCAGCGGCATGGACATCCAAACATACCTGCATCGAATCCACTTTCAAGGTTTAGTCCAATCTGATTTTGATACGTTGCGCGGCTTGCACATCGCGCACATGCGGGCAGTCCCATTTGAAAATTTGGATATTGCGCTAAAACGTCCGATTCACATTGACGAGGCGTCTCTTTGGGACAAGATCGTCGTCAACAAACGCGGCGGGTTCTGCTACGAACTCAATGGTCTCTTCGCGTGGTTGTTAAAACAGATCGGGTTTGAGGTCGCTTATTTGAATGGGCGCGTGTTCAACAAAGAAGGGAAGCGCGGCATCGAGTTCGACCATCTGGCGTTGTTGGTGAAGATTCCCGATTCGTCCACGCGCTGGCTGGCGGACGTGGGGTTCGGCGATTCGTTCATCGAGCCGCTCAATTTCGAGGAGCGCGGCGAACAGGCGCGAGGATTGCGCGCGTATCGACTGGAAGAAATATCCGACGGATTTGTCACATGGCAGAAAAATTACGACGGCGCATGGGAACGTCAATATTTTTTCGATGTTACGCCGCGAACTTTTCCACAGGATTATGAAGCGGGATGCCTCTATCACCAAACATCGCCGAATACAAGTTTTACTCAACACAGCATCATCTCGCGCGCAACAGATGACGGGCGCGTTTCGCTGGAGAGTGATCGGTTGACCGTAACGAGGAACGGCAAGCGCGCGAAACGGACTTTAGAATCGCGAGACGAATATCATAAACTCTTGAAAGACCATTTCGGAATTGTTCTACAAAAGGAGATCGCATGACCGTAGAAAATTATTTAGCAGAGGCTGGCGCGTTCGCCACGCTGGCTGGCTTGCTGGCAGGCTTCGGTTTGACCGCCGTGATCCAATTTCTTGTCACTGAAAATAAAAGCAAGCTGGTTACCGCTTCGATCATCGTGTTTTCGATTTCAACGGTGCTGTTTACGTATTCGTTAATCGTCTTTGTGTTGTCTTTTGCCGCAACCGCCGAGATGAACGAAGTCCGCGCCGAACTAGACAATCTCATGATCGGCGGGTTTCTTATGCTGGTCGCCGCGATCTTTGTGTTCCTCGGCGGCATCGGTCTTTCAGGCTGGATCCGCTCCCGCACGGCGGGAATCACAACCTCCCTTTTCGCGATCATTACCATGTGCCTGACCGCCTCCGCGTTGTGGTCGGTGCTTTCGCTGTTTATGTAGGAAGATCATCCGCGCCAAAATGACTTGAGAGTCCATGCTCTTTAACTCGTTTCATTTTCTTGTATTTTTCCCTGTTGTAACAACTTTATATTTTCTCCTGCCGCATCGCTTCCGCTGGGGCTTATTACTCGCGGCGAGTTGTTACTTCTACATGGCGTTCATCCCAAAATATATTCTCATCCTCTTCATCACCATCACAGTGGATTATTTCGCGGGCATCGGGCTTGAGGCAACGCAAGGGAGGAAAAAGAAATGGATATTACTGGCAAGCATTCTTGCGAATGTGGGCATGTTGGGCTTTTTCAAATACTTCAACTTCGCCAACGAAAATATCGCCGCGTTTGCCAACTTTATCGACTGGAACTACCCCATCGAAAATCTTTCGATCATCCTGCCCATTGGTTTATCCTTTCACACCTTCCAATCGTTGAGTTACACCATTGAAGTCTATCGTGGGCATCAGAAAGCCGAACGGCATTACGGTTATCTCGCCCTATACGTGTTGTTCTATCCGCAACTTGTGGCGGGTCCCATCGAGCGACCGCAAAATATCCTGCATCAATTGCATGAGGAACATCGCTTCGAATACCAACGCGTCACCGACGGCTTGAAGTGGATGGCATGGGGCATGTTCAAAAAAGTAGTTATCGCCGATCGCATGGCGTTGTTCGTCAATCCCATCTACGACTCACCCACAGGACACGATGGACCTGCGCTTGTTTTTGCAACACTCGCCTTTGCGATTCAAATCTACTGCGATTTCTCAGGCTATTCAGATATTGCCTTCGGTTCGGCGCAAGTGATGGGTATCAGACTGATGAAAAATTTTCAGCATCCTTACTTCGCAAAATCCATCTCGGAATTTTGGCGGCGCTGGCACATTTCGCTTTCCACATGGTTTCGAGATTATGTTTACATTCCATTGGGCGGCAACCGCGCAGGCGTTCGGCGCGTGATATTGAATCTCCTCATCACATTCCTCCTCAGCGGACTCTGGCACGGCGCAAATTGGACGTTCGCCATCTGGGGCGGACTGCACGGACTCTTTGTCGCGCTGAATCATTTCATCGAACCGCGCTGGATTCGTCTTCGTGAAAGCGGATTCGCCAAGCGATTCTCTCCCGCATTAGACGCCCTCTCGCTTCTTTCCACCGTCGGGCTGGTCTGCTTCGCCTGGATCTTTTTCCGCGCTTCGACCCTCTCCGACGCCTTCTACATCACCACCCACCTCTTCAGCGGATGGACTACCTTCGTAAGCCAATTTTTCAGGTTGACTCAAGAAGGCATCCGCGCTGGGTTCTGGGGATTCGTAAGCGGGCTTTTTGCATCCTTGAATAGCATCACTGAACTGACACGTTCGGAAATTGCATTGTCGGTTATCGCGTTGATCTTTCTGCTTTATATTGAGATCAAGCAGCATCGCGGAGATTTTCTCGCGCGATTCAATCTCAAACAACCAGCGATTCGGCACGTCTCTTATTCGCTGTTGATCGTCATAATTTTGGCGTTAGGAACTTTATACACTGGCGTCGAACAGGCATTCATCTACTTTCAATTCTAAAATGACAGAAAAAAACGACTTTCTGAAATTCCTAAAAAGCTCGATTGCGGTCGCCGCGCTAATTGCGCTAACGATTGCCGCAATCTTTATTGCCACACCACCCGATGAAAAGCATCTCTACCAAGCCAGCCTGCTTAAATCGGAGTTGTTGCGCGCAGTCCCGTCACCGCGCATCATCGTCGTTGGCGGCTCAAATGTCGCCTTTGGCATTGACAGCGAGTTGATGGAGCAGGAACTCGGCATCCCCGTTATCAACGACGGTTTACATGTCGCGCTGGGTATTGCCCCGTTGAATGAAATAAAACATTATCTTCGTCCAGGCGACATCGTCATTATCAGCCTCGAATATTACAACTTCACCGATGAGGCATCGTTTTACGGTCAACCCCAATATCTGGCAGACTGGGTCGAGTTCTCACCAGAACGAATTTGGTATTTGCACGAGCCGTACAAGCAAATGCCGTCCATTTTCACGATGATGCTGGAGCGCAAGGTCAATCGTCAGTTGAATTATTATCTCTACGGCTTTTCATACGAAGCGGGACGGAATTTCTATTCTGGAGACCTCTTCAATGAACACGGCGATTTCATCGGTCATTTAGGCGAAAACAGCAACAAACAATTCGAGATCGCCGACTCGGTTTACCCTATTAACCTGATCGAGGATGCATACGTATTTTTAGAAGACTTCAATCAATTCGCCCTGTCGAACGGCGCGACAGTCTTTTACGAAGCGCAGGCTCACCGTCAGACAAATTGCGAACGAACGGGAAAGAAACACCTCGACCGATTCTTTAATCGCCTCAAAACCAAGACGACGATTCCTCTGCTTACCAATCTCGACCAACTCTGCCTACCCGACGATTACTTTTACGATACGCCTTATCATCTCAATGCCGCTGGGCGGCGAATCCGCACTGAACGGCTGATCGACAGTTTAAAAATCGCCCTGGGATTGGAATGAGACTACCTGCCATCCCTCCGATTCGATATAATCAAGCTCAATAAGAAATATCGTAACTACTCAGACTCAGAACGTGTCGCTGCGAGGCGCTCTTGGTCTTGCCGAAGCAGTCTCCCCATGCCGGGAGATTGCTTCGTCGGGACCCCGAAAAAACATCGGGGCAGGCGAGCAAGAGCCCTCCTCGCAACGACATGCCTGAGCAGTTACGAAATATCGCCGACCAAACGGCAAAAAATCTGAAGACCCTAAGGAGTAGACCATGCCAGACTTCAGCAAGATCGACGCGTATCTCGAAAAGAACATGGATGGAAGCATCGCCGAATTGTCCAAACTGGTGGCGCAACCGAGCATCAGCGCCCAAGGGATCGGACTCAAAGAATGCGCGGCGATGGTCGCCGATATGCTCCGCGCGCGCGGCTTTACCGCGGAAATCATGGACACCGAAGGCGCGCCTGTGGTGTTCGGCGAGCGTAAAGGCAAGTCGGACAAAACGCTTTTGTTCTACAACCATTACGATGTGCAACCGCCCGAGCCGCTGGAACTTTGGGACACCCCTCCTTTCGAGCCTTCACTGCGGGAGGGCAAATTGTACGGGCGCGGGGTAAGCGACGATAAATCACACATCACCTCTCGTCTATTTGCAATCGACGCGCTCCTCGATGCCGACGGCGAATTGCCCTGTAACGTCAAATTCATCGTCGAAGGCGAGGAGGAAACATCGAGCGTGCATCTGCACGATTTCATCCGCGCGAATAAAGAGAAACTCAAAGCCGACGCGTGTATTTGGGAATTCGGCGGCGTGGATCACCGCGAAGTGCCCATGCAATATCTCGGCTTGCGCGGCATTTGCTATGTGGAGTTATCTGTGGAACGCCTCAGCGCCGACGTTCACTCCGGGTTGGGCGGCTCGATCTTCGAAAACGCGGCATGGCGGCTGGTCTGGGCTTTATCCACGCTGAAGGGTCCTGATGAGAAAATTCGCATCCCTGGGTTTTATGATGACGTTAGACAGCCCACCCAACGCGACCGCGAGATGATGGACGCGCTCCCCGATGTTGCGGATGAATACAAGAAACGCTACGGCGTGAAAAAATTCATCAAAGAACTGACGGGCGGAACCGATCTCAAAATGGAAGAAGTCTTCGTGCCAACTTGCACCATTTGCGGACTCACCAGCGGCTATCAAGGTCCCGGCTCGAAGACGGTTCTGCCGGCGAAAGCCTCCGCCAAAGTGGATTTCCGCCTCGTGCCCGACCAGAAACCTGAGGACATCGTGCGGAAGCTTCGCGCTCACCTCGACGCGCAGGGATTTGAGGATGTGGCGATCAACTTTTTGGGCGGCGAGCCGGCCGCACGGACTGACCCCGACGACCCCTTCGTGCGAACCGTGGTGGAAACATCCGAAGAGATATATGAATTCGCCATGGAGATCGTCCCGATGATCGGCGGCTCGGGTCCGAATTATCCGTTCGTGCACGACCTGGGCTTGCCCGTCGCAACCGCCGGGCTGGGGCATCCTGACACCAGGGCTCATGCGCCGAACGAAAATATTCGACTGGACTTGTATCTCAAACACGCGCGGCACATGGCGCGGTTATTGAAAAAATTTGCAGAGTAAGCGAACAAAACACCCGCAAGGAAAATCTGCGGGTGTTTTGTTAGAAACATGAATATGACCTAACTCACTCCGAATTGGTGACGTTCTTTTCGTCACGCAGGCATATAATGAGGTTGGATGAAAAACCAGAAACGGAGGAAACATGTTAGTCGGTGAACGAATGTCTCGCCCTGTGATCACGGTTTCGCCGGATGCGCCCATCAACGATGTGCTGGCGATGTTTCGCAAGGAACACATCCGCCGCGCACCGGTGATCAAGAACGGAAAGCTGGTCGGCATTGTTTCGCAAACAGACTTGCTGAACGCGTCGCCATCCCCGGTCACCACGTTGAGCGTGTGGGAAATGAATTATTTGTTGAGCAAAGTGACGGTCAGCCGCGTGATGAGTAAAAAAATTCGCACGGTGAACGCGGGAACGCCCATCGAAGAAGCCGCCCGCATCATGGCAGACGCCAAGATCGGCGGCTTGCCGGTGATGAGCGATGGCAAATTGGTCGGCATCATCACGGAAACGGACTTGTTCAAAATCTTCCTCGAGATGATGGGCGCGCGCCAGAAAGCCACGCGCGTCACGGCAACCATCTCCGATCAGCCCGGCACACTGGGGAAGTTGACCAAGGCGGTGGCTGGCGCGGGAGGCAACATCATTTCGCTCGGTATGTTCGCGGGACCCGATGCCGACACCAAGTTGGTCACTTTCAAAGTGGTCGGATTGAGGAAAGATTCGATCCGCCGCGAACTCGGGAAGTTCGTGAAAAAGTTTTGGGATATTCGGATAAGTTAACTCATCGACGCTACAGAGACTAAGATAGTGTTTCTTAAGTCTGTGTCAGCCTGGGAACATGTCGCTGCGAGGCGCTCTTGGTTTTGCCGAAGCAGTCCCCCAACGCCGGGAGATTGCTTCGTCGGGACCCCGAAAAATATCGGGGCAGGCGAGCAAGAGCCTCCTCGGAACGACATGCCTGGGTAGTTACGTTTTTTCCGTGAAGCTCAGTGAAATCCGTGGCGTCCGTGTCCAAAAAAGTCTTTAAGAAACAGTTTCTAAGCTCAGAGAAAACTACGGGGACTTTCTCAGCGTCTCTGTGACTTTGCGGCGAAAATGATCGCTGTTAGTTGACTAAAAAGAAACCGGCTCAACGCCGGTTTCTTTTTCTCGCGGGCGACTCGCCCTTCAAATCATCCACCTCACCTGGGTCGAGCGCGCGCCATTGCCCGGGTTTGAGATTCCCAAGCCGCAGTTCGCCGATGCGGATACGTAAAATTTTCACCACCGGCAGACCCAACTGCTTGCACGTTTCGCGGATCTGCCGCTTCCTCCCCTCGCCCATCACCACGCGCACCCACGCGCCTTTCCCTTGCCCGGTCTCATAGCGGACGTTGACCGGCTGGGTCTTGTACCCATCTTCGAGCACGACGCCTCGCTTCCACGCTTCAAGTTGCTTCTCGTCCGGACGACGAGCCAACAGGACGCGGTATTCTTTCTCATGCCCGAAACGCGGATGTGTGAGGCGGTTGGTCAGGTCGCCGTCGTTGGTCATCAACACCAGCCCTTCGCTTTCAAAGTCCAGCCTGCCGACGGGGTAGAGATGCCCCGGCGCGTCCACCAGTTCACGCACGGTTTTGCGATTGTCTTCCCTTTCTTTTTCCACGGTGGATAACACATTGCGCGGCTTGTACAAGGCTATGAAGATCAACCGCTCTGCCGCGGCGATGGGCTTTCCATCCACGGTGATTTTGTCCACAGCCGAATCAGCCTTCCCGCCGAGAGAGGCGAGCTGCCCGTTGACGCGAACGCGCCCGGCGGTGATGAAATCTTCACAGGCGCGGCGCGATCCGTATCCAGCCTGCGCTAATATTTTTTGTAGTCGTTCCTGCATTTTGATTTGTCCTGACGTTTGGAATATAATCTTGTCATTATATCAGCGCCGCTGTGAAAGGATGCTCTGTGAAGAACGATCTGCGAATAAACTGCCTGATCCTGCTTGTGTTCGTTATCACGGCTTGCGCAAGCCGCTCGGCAACTCCTGCCCCTGCCGCCAGCGCGCCGACGAGCGTGTTGTCGACAACCATCTGGGACGAGTTGTTACTAGCCACGCCGTACCCGCACGCATTTCCGCTACCCGAACCGGCTCAGTCCGATTTGGACGGCACATTCGCCAAGTTGGACGAGTCGCCTCCGCAATTCTGGACGTGCTACCGTTGCGCGGATTATCGCCCCACCGGCGGTATCTGGCGACTGCAATTCGACCAGGGTACGATGCGAATCTTTTACCAGATCACGAATTGGACAAGCATCGCATCGTTCACGGTGGAAGGGGACCGCGTAAAACTGTTCAACGATCCTTTATGCCCGCAGGACGTCGGCGAATATCTGTGGAAAGTGGAAAACAGGAATTTGTCCTTCACGGTGGTTAAAGATGGCTGTGCTTTCGATCTGAGAAAAGAAAACCTCACCAAGCAATCGTGGAAATCTTGCGGCGGCGTCGGTAATGAAGTCGCCGGGTGTTCAGACTCAGCCGTTCCGCCGAATGAAACTGCCGCAAACCTGCCAGTCACTGTGACCATTCTTCCCGGGGATAGTCATTATTTTGATGTTCGTCCCGATGTGTTTGTGGCGGCAAACGATCAAAACGTTGCTTCCCCTGATGGAATTCAACTGCGCTATCACGAGAATAGCATTCCGTATGGAACGCATCGCGTGTTGTGGTGGAAGGGCGACTGGCTCGAAGCAACAACGGAGCTCCCCTTCACGTCGATTGGCGTGCAATTTTGGGGATCGGGTTATCTCGGCTCGGCGCGGGTGTTGTTCGATGGCGTGGAAGTGTGGCGCGGCTCGACTGTGTCGCTTGGAAAATCGCTCGCCTATTTCGGCGGCTACATCGAGATTACCGGGTTCGAGCCGGGCGAGCACACCATCCGCGTGGAAAATCTGGGCATCGATTATCGCCCGGTCAAGGTATATGCGTTTGGGTTCAGCAACCAGCCGGCGCAAAAATAGATCGGGTTGCATCGTTCGAGGGCAGACGATGTTCTGTCACCAGAGATTTATCCTCCAGGAGACGTCATGCAATACACAACCGATATGAACGAAGGCATTCACGCTGAAACTGTGACACTGCTCGGCGCGAACGGAGATCGAATCAACGCGTTTCTGGCGCGTCCGCTCGGCGACGGAAAATTTCCCGCGATAGTGTTGGCGCATCACATGCCGGGCTGGGATTTGTTGTACCGCGAGTTCACGTATAAATTCGCGCATCATGGCTACGTGACCATCTCGCCGAACATGTATTTCCGCGCGGGACATGGAACGCCCGAAGATGTGGCGGCAAAAGTAAGGGCGGAGGGAGGCGTCTCGGACGAGTCGGCGGTGGGAGATCTGGCGGGCGCGGCAAAATATCTCAACACATTGCCATACGTCAATGGCAAAATCGGAATCTTCGGCACATGTTCCGGTGGACGTCATGCCTTTCTCGCGGCATGCCGTGTCTCGGAATTCAACGCCGCCATTGACTGTTGGGGCGGAGGCGTAGTGATGTCTCCCGATCAACTCACGCCAAAGAGACCCGTCTCGCCTGTAGACTTGACCAAAGACCTATCATGTCCGTTACTTGGCATTTTCGGCAACGACGATACCAGCCCAACGCCGGAACAAGTCAATCAACACGAGGCTGAATTGAAGAAACACAACAAGGCGTATGAATTTCATCGCTACGACGGCGCGGGTCATGGATTTTTCTACTACAATCGTCCCGCGTATCGGCAAGAGCAAGCAGAGGATGGCTGGCAAAAGGTGTTTGCGTTTTGTGAGAAGAATCTACCCGGTGGTTGAGCGCAAGCAGTCGAAACCACCAGTGCGTAAAGCAAATTTTGTTACGAGAGTTTGTATGCGTACCTGTGGTTTCGATACGCCTTCGGCTAACGCCTCA
>CASGHD010000171.1 GCA_949319575.1 uncultured Anaerolineales bacterium
CAGATACTTAATAGAACTGTAATAATTTTCGTTCATAATCCACGAAGACCGAACTATGAAAATTTCCGTTGTCATCCCAACCTATAATGAAGCGGGGAATATCTCACGGCTTGTTTCAGCCCTGTTTGCGCTTCCGCTCGATGTCAACATTCTGATCGTGGATGATAACAGCCCCGACGGTACAGGGTATCTTGTAGATGAATTAGCGGTTGATTATCCCGGGCGAGTGACTGTTTTACACCGCCCGAAGAAACTCGGCATCTCATCCGCGTATGTGCAGGCGTTCCATCGCGCGCTCAGGCAGGATGTGGATGCCATCGCCCAAATGGACGCGGACTTTTCGCACGACCCCGCCGCGCTCGTTGCAATGGCAAGGTGTCTTGAATCCTGCGATGTGGTTTTCGGCTCGCGTTACATGCCCGGCGGAAGCGTGGACGAACAATGGTCGCATTGGCGCCGGGGACTCTCCGCGCTGGGAAATGTTTACTCGCGCGCGATTCTACGAATCCCCGCGCGCGACCTAACCACAGGATTTCGACTATGGCGTTCCGACACTTTGCGAGGCATGCCGCTGGATGCGATGCAATCGAATGGTTTTGTCTTTCAAGTGGAGATGGCGTATCTGGCTCACTGCCTTGAATATCGCATACGGGAGGTTCCGATTTACTTCCCTGACCGAAGGCGCGGTAAATCCAAAATGTCACTCGACATCCAATTGGAAGCGTGTTTTCGCGTCTGGCAGATTTGGCTCACGCATCGGCGTCTTTGTCATATTGGCAAGGCCGCGCGCATCCAAACCGAATTGCAACGAAGTTCTTCCTATTGAATAACTCACCTTACGCAGTCGAACGCGTAACGCGAGATTTATCCCGCCATTCAGGCTCTTCTTGGGCAAGAGCGACATGAATGTCGCGTTACGGAGCTCAACGCAATCTATTGTGCGTAATGTGAGTGAATAGCATCATCCTCTTGCTCTCACGAAACACGCATTACGCAATACGGAAACCCCATGCCTCCAAAACCCTGGAAAACTCTTTCAAGCCGCTCCATCTACAAAAATCCGTGGACGAATATTCGCGAGGACATTGCCGAGATGCCCAACGGTAAAACCACCATCTACGGCGTGGTGGAATGCGCCGATTGCGTTGGCGTGCTTCCATTCGTGGACGATCACCATGTGGTTCTGGTGCGACAATTCCGTTACGTGTTCGGAGAAAACAACCGCTGGGAGATGCCGACGGGCGGAGTCAAAAGCGGCGAGACGATTCTCGAAGCGGCGCATCGCGAACTGCGCGAGGAATCGGGATTCGACGCCGCGCGTCTCGACCCGGTCTGCGTCTACTACCCAAGCAAATCCATCGTGCGGGAGGTGGCTCACCTTTTCATCGGGCGCGACCTCGTCCACGTGCATGAACTCCCCGACCAAACGGAGTTTTTTGAGATTCAAACTTTTCCCTTTGAACAAGTTGTGCAGATGGTGAACGACAGCGAGATCCGCGACAGCATGTCGGTGATTGCGATTCTTCATGCCGCGCGGACTCTCGGGCTGTAAGGTTTTCGTAACATCACAGATATAAAATAGACTCTATTGGAGATAAATCAGGGACGCAGAAAAACGCTGATTAACGCTGATTCAAAAAGAAAAATCTGCGTTTTCTGCGTTCATCAGCGTCCAAAATGGTTTGTTCGGCTTATTACCGATAAAGTCTAATATCCTATCGTTCGCAAGTTCTGAAAGGAGACTCGAATGGAAAAATCAATGACCACAAAAGACACAATGCCAGTGGATGGGCTTGGGAAGATCGGCATGATCGTTTCCCGCGTGATCTACGGCTACCTTTGGTATACCCAATTGCTATGGAAACTTCCGCCTCAGTTTGGATGCCCCGCAGATTTTGCGGTGAGCACCAGTCTCAAAGAGCGGACATCTGGTTTATGCGATTGGGTTGGCATAATGACCATTTACTCGAAGTGGTCCCTCCAAGCGGATTTGGTCGAGCGTTACGTTGTGCCAAACATGGCTTGGTTCGGCTACATTCTCTGGTTAATGGAGGCGTTCGTCGCGGTCGCCCTCATCCTCGGGTTGTTCACCCGCCTCGGCGGTCTTGCCGCGCTGGTGCAGGGAATCAATTTATTGATCGGCGTCGGTTTCGCTCCCATCGAATGGGAATGGACATACGGGATGCTCTCCATTTTGGGATTAGTTTTCCTTGCCATGCCGACGGGACGTGTGCTGGGTTTGGACGCGCTCATCCGTCCGCGTTTGCAAGCCGCATCCGATAACGGAAATCGCATCGCGAAAATTTTGTTAGCCTTCACTTAACTCGTGATGACTCGTTCTGCAAAATGGCTGTTAGCGATTCTGGGGATTTTCCTGATTGCCATTTACATTGGCGCATTGAGACTGGGCGACCTTCGCAAACATACGATTGAATTTGAATGGCTTTTCTTCACAGCCTTCGCCGTGTACGGGGTCGCCTGTTTCATTTCTTTGCAAGCCAATGCCGTTGACCGGCGCGCATTGTTTGGCATCTTTGCATTGGCGGCGGTTATGCAGGCTGTCTTGATTTTCTCGCGCCCCACCCTCACAGACGACATGTACCGTTATGTCTGGGATGGCAGAGTTCAGGCGCAAGGCATCAGCCCATATCGTTATCCGCCGAACGCGCCGGAACTGGTCTCGCTTAGAGATACAGAAATCTATCCCTCGATCAACCGCAAACCGGTCGTGACCGTGTATCCACCGGCGGCGGAGGCGACTTTTCTCCTCCTTTGGAAAATTGTGCCTGATAACGTCCATTGGTTTCAGTTTGCGATGGCGGCAGGAGGGCTGACAGCGGGACTCCTTTTGATGGGGCTGTTGAAAGACTTGGGATATTCACCCGCGCGCGCGTTGATCTATCTTTGGTCGCCTCTGTTGGTGTTCGAGACCGCGCACGCCGCGCATGTGGACGGTTTGGTACTGCCGTTTCTCCTCGGCGCATGGTGGGCGCGAGTCCGGGAACGCGATGGGCTCACGGGTTTTCTGTTAGGCATTGCCACTGCCATGAAGTTTTACCCCGCCTTGCTTCTGCCGTTCTTGTGGCGTCCGCAAAATCCCAAAGGCAGATGGACGATGCCGCTGACATTTGTCTTCACCATCGGTTTGTTCTATGCGCCTTACATCTTGACCAGCGAAACTTCTGTGCTTGGTTATCTTCCACATTATTTTCGGGAAACATTCAACATCAGCCCGCTGGTATCCATGCTGAATCGCTTGTTGGATAGCGTTGGCGTGAACATACCTTATCGTCTGACCGCGCTGACATTGACCGCGATTCTTGTTGCGGCAATTTGGCACATTTTCCATCCCGCGCCCGACGCGGAGTCCGCGCTTCGCCGTTGCATCCTGCCAATTGGAATCGTTACGTTGCTCTCGCAAGATTTATTCGCGTGGTACATGCTGTGGCTCTTGCCCCTCACCGCGCTCTTTCTTCAACCCTCCGCCAAACGATGGAAGGCGCTCGCTCTTCCCAAACTGGATGCTTGGTTCGGCTGGTGGCTGTTTTGCGGATTGGTCGCGTTATCCTACACGTTCTTCATCCGATGGAAGACGGTCAATTCCGCCGCGCTGGCTGAATTCATCCCCCTCTACTTAATCCTCTGCGTAAGCCTGTTGACTACTTTATGGAACTCACTATCGTACATTTGCACCGCGAAGCCCGCGAAGAACGCAAAGAAACCCTTTTTTACTTGGCGATCTTAGCGCGCTTAGCGGTAAAAAAACCTTATGCAGGGTAGAGAATTATGGAAAAAACTCGCGTTGATAACAAAATCGGCTTCGATCCCGCAATCGCCAAACTGATCGCCGCCGCGTTGGGCAGTCTGGCGATCTATCTTTTGGCGTTCACCCTGCCGACCAATTTGTTCGCGCTCTACGAACGAGACAGCCTGATTGGACACCTATTGCAACGCGCTGGGCTATCTGGCTTTCTGCGAATCGGATTTGCGTTTATCAGCGTAGGTCTTTTATATTTTGTGGGGCTTCGCGCCGCGCGTCAAACCTCCAGCAAAACCGCGTGGATGATCGTCCTCGGCGGCACAGTGGTATTTATCATCGCATTCCTGTTCATGGCGCCTCTGGATGCCCGCGACATTTATGACAATATTTTTCACGGCAGGATTGTGGGCGTGTACGGAGCCAATCCTTTCCGCGATTTGATCTCCCAATTTCAGCACGACCCTTTCTATAAATATCCATGGTGGAAAAATTCTCCCTCGGCGTATGGTCCGCTTTGGGAAATGCTTGCGGGCGTCACAGCCCGATTGTCAGGCGACGGAATCGTGACGAACATCCTCGCTTTCAAAATCCTTGTGGGAATATTTCATCTCACGAGCATTGCGGTAGTCGTTGCTTTTCTGCGCCGCGCCAACCCACAACATGCGCTTTTTGGAGCATTGTTGCTCGGTTGGAATCCTCTTGTGCTTTACGAAACGTGGGGAAATGGACATAACGACATCGCCATGATCTTCTGGGTTTTGCTGGCGGCATTGCTGATAAGTCGCAAAAAATATTCATTGGGAACGCTATCTCTGGTTGTGGGAACGCTGATCAAGTTTATCCCTGTGTTGTTGATTCCCACCGCGTTGCTGATCGGTTATCGCAGTTTCGAAAATTTCAAATCACGTATGTGGTTTATTCTCAAAACATCATTCGCAAGCGCGATTCTTATCGTGATCGCCTATATCCCTTTTTGGGATGGCATGGCGACTTTCAGCATTGGGCGGCGCATGGGGATGTTTACCACCTCCGTCCCTGCGATCATGTATAACATTTTGAAACCAGCCCTCGGGTGGTCTGAAGCGGCGAACGTCGTCAGCCTCGGCGCGTTGGCGTTGCTGGCAGTCTTCACATTGATTCAGACTCTCCGCGCGCAAAAACAAGAATCATCCAAAGGCTTTCTCGAATCCGCGTTTTACATTCTTGCGTTTTATTTGCTGGTCGCGTGTCTGTGGTTTCAACAGTGGTATGGCGTCTGGCTGGTCAGCCTCGCGCCGTTCGTATCGGAGCGCTCCCGCCGCTTCGCGCTGTTCTTTGGATTTTGGGTTCTCACCAAACAATTGATTTTTGTTCAATTGATCATTCCCGCCGTATGGGGCAAACCTGAATGGATAATGTGGCTGGAGCCATCAATGGCATTCATTGTCGTAGGCATCCCATTGATCTATGTCTTCTTAGATTTGCGAAAGTCCAAACGCATGAAGGCGGCTTATGCGACATAACTCAAACGCGTTGATCGTCGTCGCCAAGCGACCGATGCCCGGGAAAACAAAGACGCGCCTCTCCCCGCCGCTCACACCGGAACTATCCAGCGCATTGTACGAATGTTTTCTTTTCGATACGCTGGATCAAATGAGACAGGTGGACGAAGCCCGTCGCGTGATCGCCTATTTGGATGAGCCCGATTATTTCCAACGCCTCGCCCCCGACTTCGAGCTGGTTCCCCAGCGCGGACATGATCTCGGCGTTCGGCTTGACCACGCCTTGACCGATTACCTTTCGCGCGGCTACGAACGCGTCGTTATCATGGACAGCGACAGCCCGACGCTTCCATCCGCCTATCTTTCACAAGCCTTCACCGCTTTGGCAAACGGCGCGGATGTCACTATCGGTCCCTGCGACGATGGTGGATATTATCTAATCGGAATCAAAAAGCCCGCGCCGCGACTCTTGCGCGAGGTGCAGATGAGCACGCCCACCGTCGCGGCGGATACGATCGCTCTGGCGGAACAAGAAGGTCTGCGCGTGAATTTACTTCCCACATGGTACGACGTGGACGACGCCACATCCCTGCGGCGATTGATGAGTGAGCTTCAAAGCCTAAACTCCAATGTCGCGTCTCACACCCGCAAGTTTTTGAAACAAAATTCGATACATCGTCTCATTCCAAGCTCTCTCAAAAATGTCACCCTGAGCGATAGCGAAGGGTCTCTACCACAACAATAAGAGACTCTTCGGTCGCAACGAACGCTCCCTCAGAGTGACATGGTATTCTTGAGACAGGTTCTAGATAATCGCAGTTTCGCGGAGAGGAAAGAAGAAAGAAAATGTTTCGCGTCTATACGTCTCAGAAGCAAGATGAATGTTTCCAAACATTGTTGAAAACCACCGTCATCATCCCCGCGCTGAACGAAGCAGGTAACATCCGCCAACTGGTGAGTGAAGTTCGCGCCATCGCGCCCGTTGACGTGATCGTCGTGGACAACGGCTCGACCGACGCAACAGCCGAAGAAGCAAAAACCGCAGGCGCGCACGTGATTCGTGAACCGCGCCGCGGATACGGTTATGCTTGCGCGGCTGGCGTCGCCGCGGTGAACGATTCGGATGTCGTTGTCTTCATGGATGGAGATTGTAGTTTCTCGCCATCCGACTTGCCCTCCCTGCTTGCGCCGATCTTCGAGAATCGCGCCGACATGGTATTAGGTTCGCGCGCGCGCGGAACAATTGCACGCGGCTCCATGCCCTCTCATCAACGCTTCGGCAACTGGCTGGTCGCGCGTTTGATGAATCGACTCTACGGACTCTCGATCACAGATTTGGGACCGTATCGCGCCATCCGCAAATCACTGTTGAACGAGTTGGACATGCAAGAGATGACCTACGGCTGGCCCACAGAGATGATCGTCAAAGCCGCGCGGCGCGGGGCGAGAATCATCGAAGTCCCCGTCAGTTATCACAACCGCCGCTTCGGGAAGTCAAAGGTCAGCGGCACAGTGCGGGGAACCATTTTGGCTACGTGGTTTATCTTGGGTGTTACATTTCGATATGCGTGGAAAAGTAGGGGATGATCTATATCGCTACTTCGGTAAAGGAAGATTCAAAGATGACAGTTGCAACGGCATCAACGTAAACACACTTTGAGGCAGATCAATCTTCGCTTCTCCCACCTGAATCATCCCGCCGTTCATCGGATCATAATCCAACACGACAGCCATCACTTGATCTCCCTCCTGATACAGATCAGCGACGATGGCATCCCGCGTCGAAAGCAAACTGAACACAAGCGGCAACGGAGAACCACCCTCCAAATTCTCCAATTCTCTAATTCTCACTTCTGCCTCAAACGGAAGTTCCACATTCACCGCCTGCTCCGTCTTCCACGCGACGATCAATGGCTGGTTGAATTCATACGCATTTATCCACGGCTTCGCATCATCAGCCGTACCCGAGTGCGGAAGATACGCATAACGCAGACGATGAATCCCAGGATCGCTGACGCTTTCGTTATCCCCTGCGGCTTGCCGCACTAACATCACACCGCGTTGATCTCCGCCCGAAACGCCTTGCAAACCGTGCGTGATCAAGGTCAAGCCGACGTCGTCTTTTGATACATCGCTCCAATACATGATCGGATAAAAAATCTCACGGCGGTATGTGACGTCCCCAGACTCTATTGGGCGAGTATCAATTTTATGATTGAACGCGCCGAAGCCCAGATCATCCGTTCGCATGTCGGCATCAAGTATCGTGGACGTGTGCGCGATGGCAGTGGAATCAGGCAATGCAGACATCTCCAACTCCACTTCAACCAACGGATCGTCCGCGCGCATGGTCACGATTTTCACGACCTGTTGACCGCCAAGCGTGAAGATGGCTTGCACACGCGCAATCAGCGGACCCGACGCCAGCACAGTCAACTCCGCGCTGACATCACTTTCGCGCGTGATCACATTTCCGAAGGACGCGCCGTAGACATCGCCAGTGTCTGCCCAATACGTCACGTCATCGCCGAAACCGTCGAGCAACTCGCGCGGCGCGTCTGATTCGTTTGTCAACTTCAGGCTGGAAAATGTCCCGCCGTGATCGCCGTCAATCGTCACCGAAACCAAACCATTCTCCAAAGTTACTTGATTTGCATCCGCTTGCAAAACATGGACAGGATGATCAATCGCTGCCTGCCCACCATCCAAGCCAATATATCCCAACGAAGGAACATCCCTTGCAAGGAAGGCAATTGTGTTTGAGTCTATTTGCTGGATCGGCGCGGGCAATGCGTTGAGGTCTGGTAATTCGCCCGTGACCTCAACTACCTCCGAACGCGACCACGACGTTGGATTGAACACGATCACGGGCGCGGGAACACGGGCAGAGATATTTGCGAGGATGTTTGCCAAATCATCTTTTGCCGTCGCCAGCGTTTGCTCGTAACGCGGCCGCTGACTCTGTTCC
>CASGHD010000172.1 GCA_949319575.1 uncultured Anaerolineales bacterium
GCCCTCGCCCTCATCACAAACCGATTCACACCGCCCATGCGATACTTGTATTCCTCGTCGCCGCGCATGAAATCGAATTCGTGGCGTCCGTTGTCGCAACACCATTGAATGTCGTACGCCATGATGACCCAACCGGGGGACATTTCTTTGAAATCGAAACTCACGCCGGAGTTGTAGCCCCAGAGTTTGTTCTTGTAATCGAAGCAAAGAGTCGCCGCGGCTTTGACGCCGTCTACTTCGAGGAAGGCGAGCCAGAGATACCCGCCTGCGTGCGCGGCGCGCAGGGTAACAGTCATGTGTTCGCGCATGGCGGAATGCAGAAAGTTCGCTTTGTTGGAGTCTTGCACCATGAGATGAAAGAACGATTCCAACTCAGGTTCGATGTCGGCGTTTTTCTCTACGATATAAAAATTGACACGTCCGCTTTCGGCGGCGCGGCGCATTTTACGGCGCATTTCGTGACGTTGTTTCTTGTCAATGCTTTCGAGATAATCATCGAATGAACCTGTCAACGCGATGCGCGGAGTGGGACGATACACTTCTTGATGATGAGTCCAGCCGCGCGATTCGGATTCCGCTTGGAGGGCGGCTAGAGCGGGAGAGTCGTCGGGCACGTTGTACCAGTCTAGGGCGGACCAACTGTCCCCGTGAGATGAGGCGAGAAAGTCCAGTAATCCAGAGAGGAAGCGCGGCAAATCCGATTTGCGGACGATCAAATCCAGATAATCAGAAATTTCAATACTGCCAACGAGCAGGAGAGTTTGTTGACCTTCATATTCGGCAATGAAAAGCGGGGCGATGCCAACGAGTTGATCGTTTTCCGTTGCAGAGATCAAAACCAAATCGGCATTTTTCCATTCACCGCCGCCGAGGGTTTTCCACCATTCGCTGAGATACTCATAACGCGAGAACGGCGTGTCGGCGATGCTTTGTTCGACGAGCGCGTTCCATGTATTTGAATCAATTTCAGAAAAATCCGCGTGTAACTTAAAATTCATCCTTCATCCCTTCCGCCTTCATCATTTGTCCAAATTTTACCAGTATAATGATAGCCAACTTACGAACAATCTTACGCCGTGACAACTTTCGACCTCAACATCCTCCCCATTTACAGACACAACGGTCAAAATTTTGCAGACCTGCCGGGCTTGCTCGCTTTTACGCCGCCACGGCGCGTGGCGCGCGGGCGTGAAAAAGACAGCCTGGTCCTCTACCTCATATTTTCAGGCACGGCGGGATATTCACTCGAAGAAATTGACGCGCTCCATCACAAAGCGGCAACGACGTTCTATCAATCGCCTGGCACACAGACCAGCGCCATGCGCAAAGCCGCAGAAAGCCTCAACGCCGCGATGCTCGAGCGTAATTTTTCCACCACGGGGCAAGGGCAATACGCCAACGCCGTTTTAGTGATCGCAGTTGCGCGCGAGGAAAAATGCACGCTCCTTCTCAGCGGGCCCGCGCGCGTGGTGAGCATTAGCGGAGGGCAATCGCGTCAGATCTACGAACCGTCGCTTTCGGGCAAAGGGCTGGGAACAAGCCAGAATATTCAAACGTATCTTGCCCAAGTGGACCTGCGCCCGAATGACTTGCTCGTGTTGTGCGGAAAATTCCCCCGGGACTGGGAAGCCGATCTCTTGGGCGAACATCCCACCGCGTCGTTGGATGCGGCATACCGCAAATTGACATACGCCAAGGGCGACCTGAACGCGGCGCTCGTTCACCCGAAAACAGGATCAGGAGTCATCACCATCCTGCGCGCAGATGTGGGCGCGCCGCCCCCCTCTGTGAGTGGGTCTGCTTCGGCAACTGAAGCGGATTCGCAGTCCCGGTCCTCTGACGCGCAACAAGGCGAAAAACCCAAAGAGGAAATTGTTGAAGATATCCTCATGGAATCGCCGCAAAGTTTTCAACAAGCTATACACAACGAACCACCAGCGACAGAAAACCTCCCGATCATCACCGAGGAAGAACTCGACCGCCTGGCAGAATTTGGCGCGCACATGCTTCAACCTTCCGCGTACGCCATCCCGCCGCAACCGCCAGCCGACATTCCTCCCCTGCCGCAAGCGGCGAGTTCCGATGCGCCGCGCGGATTCCCCCTATCCATTCCGCGACAAAAGCCAGACGAAGCAGTCATCGAACCGGAGCCAGTTAAGGTGGAGCCGGTCGAGATTGCAATACCGATCGACGAAGAAGATGAAGATGTAATCGAAGAACAAGAAGAGGCGATCGAACAACCGCCCAAGCCTTTGTTTGGCGGCTTGTTCCACCGTCCCAAAGCGGAAGAGAACTCCAATGCGAATGCCCACGCCGAAGCGACGCGGCAAATGGCAAAAGTGATGGTTGGCGGAATTCAGTTCACGCGGCGGGCAAGCGACGGGGTGAAGTCGTTCTTCCTGCGCTTCATCCCGAGGTTATTGCCCGGGGGTGAGAATCCAGAAGTCCCTGCGGAAGAAGCGACACAGCAACAAATGTCGTTCATGCCTCAATACATTCAAATCTTCATCGCGCTCATCGTCCCATTACTGGTTGGCACGATGGCGGTCGTTATCTATTTGCGTTTCGGTCAAAGCGTGCAATATGACGAATACTATTCGCAGGCGCTCAACGCCCGGGCGCAAGCCATCAGCGAAACCGACCCGATCCGCCAGCGCATGGCATGGGAAAATGTCGTCGCTTCGATCGACAAAGCCGAGAGTTATCGCGAGACCGACGAATCAAACCTGTTGCAAACCGAAGCGCAAAACAATCTCGACACGATCATGGGCGTCCAACGGCTTGAGTTCGTGCCGGCCTTTACGAACGGGCTGACCGGTATCACGCAGATTAGCCGCATGGCGGCAAGTGAAAGCGACCTGTACATGCTCGACGCCGAAAACGGGAAAATCCTGCACGCCACGTTCACCGGGCGAAGCCTCGAATTGGACTTAACCTTCGATTGCGAACCCGGCACATATGCCGGCTATCAAGTGGGCACGCTCGTGGATGTGCTCGCCCTGCCCAAGGTCAACCTCTTCAGTTCGACGGCGCTCGGCATCGACGCCAGCGGAAATTTGTTGTATTGCGCGCCCGGCCAGGTGCCGCAAGTAATTCCGCTCCCCTCCCTGCCGAACACGAATTGGGGGCGCATCACCTCGTTCGCGCTCGATAACGGGAATTTATATGTGCTCGACGCCACGTCCCGCTCGGTGTGGATCTTTGCCGGCAAAGACAGCGCCTTCACCGACACGCCATATTTTTATTTCGGCAACCAGATCCCCAACGGCATCGACACGGCAATCGACCTCGCGGTAAGCGGCGACGATCTATACCTGCTCCACGCCGACGGACACCTCGCCACGTGCACCTTCAGCCGCATCGCCGAAACGCCGACCAAATGCATCGACCCGATCAACTTCCTCGACTCATACCCCGCGCACCAAGACATCAACATCTTCGCGCAGGCGCACTTCACGCAGATGCTCCTCACCACGCCGCCCAACATCGTCATGCTGTTGTTGGATTCTGAAAACCAAAAAGTGTTTCGCTTCACGCCGCGCTCGATCGAATTACAGAATCAACTGACCGGTTTCGCGGGCGACGCCAATCCCTTCCAGCCGGGCGCGGTTGGCGCCATGGCGGTCAGCCCGAACTACGTGTTGTACTTCTCCATCGGCAACCAGGTGTACTTCGCGACGAATTTGCCGTAGCAAGGTAGACAGGTTCAACTTGTTTCCTTGTATGCGCGCTCACTTGTATTCAACCCATGAACATCTTCTCCCTCTTCCGACGAAAACCGCCTCCCGCCCCATTGACGCCTGCTCCAGACTCCTCGACCGAGCCGCCCATCCAGACGATCCTCCGCGCCCTCGTGATTGTCTACGACCCGGTTGTGGATAAGGCTTCCGGCAAAAAACTGTCAGAACACATGCGCTGGAACAAGGTCGAAGACCTCGCCGTAGGATTCATGTCCGACATCCTGCAAGCCAGCGGCGGACTCGTCCGTTACCAGATCACCCAGCGCATCGACGTAGACTCCTTTCCCGCAAAAGTGGACGGCTACTCGTACGACGCAAACACATATCTCAATGTACAACGCGGCGCAACTCCGCCCTACATGCCGCAAGAGGCGGATTATCTCGCCATCATCAAGCAATTTGATATCCTAAAGCGCGTGGCGCGCAACGAGATCGACGAAGTGTGGATCTTCAACTTTCCCGATGCGGGCTTTTACGAATCCATCATGGGCGGACCTGGCGCCTTTTGGTGCAACGCGCCTCCGCTCCAGCACACCGAAGATTCCAAGCGACGGTTCGTCATCATGGGATTTTCCTCTGAACGCGGTCAGGGAGAAATGCTGGAGAATATGGGTCACCGCGCCGAATCCATCATGGAAAAAGTCTTTGAAAACCTCGAAGGGGATGAAAATTACTGGAAGCGTTTCATCCGCTATGACCGCGTCCATAAAGGACAAGCCGCGTTGGGCAACGTCCATTTTGCGCCAAACAGCGTCAGCGATTACGATTGGAATAACCCCTCCATCGTGGTCAGCGAATGCGACGATTGGCTGTATAACTTTCCCAACTTCAAGGGGATCACTCGCCAAGTCTCCGCCGCCGACTGGGGCAACGGCGATACCCGCAAGCATCACCTCTGGTGGATGAGTCACTTCCCTAAAACCCTGGGTCGCCGCAATGGCATCAGCCATAACTGGTGGCAATACATCGCCGACCCGAACCATGTCATCACTTAAAGAACTCGGAGGTCTGTTAGACCTCCGAGTTCTTGTTTAGCCAGAAACCTTCAACGCCACCATCGTCACATCGTCTGCCAGCGACCTGTTACTTCCAAACGCGCTCGCGCGTCGATACACCGTTTGAAGAATATCGGGAGCGGTCAGGTTCGCGTGTTGTGACAACAGATCGGCAAGGCGGCTATGCCCAAATTGTTCGTCGCCAGCCGTATTCAACACTTCCGTCACGCCATCGGTATAAAGCAACAACGAGTCGCCTTTTGAAAGCGTGACCGATTCAATCCGTGGACGGAAATATTCCGCCAAGCCAATCGCAGGCGCAGTCGGTTTCAACCAGTGGATTTCATTATTTGCGCCGCGATGAACGGCTGGCGGATTGTGTCCCGCGTTCACGTATGTCAATTCAAGGCTGATAGGATCGAAGCGCGCCAGAAACACAGTGACAAACGTGGTGAAGTTGACGTTGTGGATATAAAAGCGATTGATGCGTTCCAAAATCTCGGCGGGCGAGTCTGTGTCGGGAGCCATTGTCCGCAGGGCGGTTTGCAGACTGCTCATCAACATGCCCGCCGAAACGCCGTGTCCGCTTACGTCGGCAATCACTAATCCATGTGTGCCGTCGCGGAATTGGAAGAAGTCAAAGTAATCGCCGCCGATGATGTCGGCGGGACGGCTGAACGCGGCGACTTCCACGCCTGAGATCGCCGGCGTGTTTTGGGGCAACAACGCGCGCTGGACGATCTGCGAAAGTTCCAACTCCGATTCCAGCCGCCGCATCTCAGCGGCGGAATAATGATCCAGGCAAATGGAGGCGGTGTAATCCATCGCGAGTCGGCTGGGTTCCACGTACGCGTGGCAGATCTCGCACAACCCAAGCGTTTTATTTTCAAACTTCTCAAGGCTGGCGCTGATCACGCGCAAATGATCCTGCGCGCAATGGTCGTCCTCGTACAAACAGATTTCCTTCTCGACATCCGATGCCGTTTCAAGGAATTCCGTCACCGCCTGTCGCTTTTCAACCAGACTGGTTTCGATCCGTTCAAGAATTTCGAGAGCCATGGCATTCTCCGTGTTCATTTTCCGTTCCGTCCGCAGTTTCGTTCCATCCGCAGTTGAACTGCGGATGGATCATCGGATGGAACAATTGGGCGGCAAATTAGAACATTTGTTAGATACGCCAGAAATGAAACTTCTTACTGCAACCTTGCGAAGGTTTTGAACCTTCGCAAGGTTCCCTACGAAGAAATCTTCCACACTTGATACAACCCCAAATTCCCCGTCTCCCCATCGGAATAAAAGGTTTCGATGACTCGAAACCCCGCCGCGCGAGCCAGCTCGCCCAACTCGGATTCGCTAAAGTGATGGACGTAACGCAGACCCTCTCCCCCGCTCCGCCAATCGAGCAGATAATCCCCCGCGTCCACATCGGATTTTTCAACCCCGCTTTGCTTCGACGGGAGGGTTGCCTCGCCCTCCCACGGCTGGATTCGCGCCTTCAACTTTTCGCTGTTGAGGAATTGCCAGTTCGAGTGGATGAACAACCCATCGGGTTTGAGCAGTTGACGGACAGTCTTGAGGATAGCTAACCGAAGTTCGGTTGAGGGAATGTGATGAAGGACAGCAAAGGCAGTTATCAGTGAACAGTTATCAGTGAACAGTGACTGATCACTGATAACTGATGACTGATTACTCTTCACTGACCCTTCGACATTGCTCAGGGCAGGTAACTTCGTCAGATCCATCTCAATAAATTTAGCCGAAAACCCCTCAGGCTGAGACTCTGCCTCCCGCAGGAGAGGCAGGCTGAAGTCCGCGCCGAGATACGCGCCGCGGTGTCCGCGCTTTGCGAGTTCGCGGGCGAATTCCCCGTTGCCGCATCCCAGATCCAAAATGGACTCGTCCCCTTTCAGCATGTCGAGCACGCGGCGCGCGCCGGGCTGAATCCGATGGCGCGTGGCGGAGAACGCGTCGCCGAAGCGCGTGTAAAAATCCTTGTTGAGTTGAATCAGGCGCGCGGCGGTGGATAATTCCATGCGGTCATTATAACGGGAGATTCTTCGGCGCTTCGCGCCTCAGAATGACATCAATTTCTATAACGGGTATAATGCCGCCATGTTTACGCCGTTGGAGATTGAAAAACTTTCGCATGAGTTTGAATCGCTCGCGCCGCAAGAGATTATTGCGTGGGCTGTTGAAAATTACTGGCCCCAGGTTGCTCTTAGTTCATCGTTCCAGACTCAGTCTGTGCCGTTGTTGCACATGGTCTCGCAAGCAAAGCGTGATATCCTGGTTTACTTTCTCGATACGGGCTATCATTTTTGGGAGACGTTGATCTTCCGCGAAAAGCTCGCCTCCGAATGGAGGTTGAACGTGTTGGATCTGTATCGCGATACGCGCTGGGATATGTTCGCGCGTGGACAAGTCCGCACCCTGCCGCTCGAAGACCCGAACTTGTGTTGCTTCATTCACAAAGTTCAACCGATGCAAAGAGGCATCAAAGATATGCTGGCATGGATCAGCGGCATCCGCCGCGACCAGACCGCCATCCGCGCGCAGGCGAAGATTCTGGAATTACAGAGCGATGGTTTACTGAAGATCAACCCGCTGTTGAATTGGACGAAAGCAGACGTGAAGAATTATATGGAAGAACATAACCTTCCGTCGCATCCGTTATTAGAGAAAGGCTACCGAAGCGTTGGATGTTCGCCATGCACCGTTGCGATCGGCTTGAACGACGATGAACGCGCGGGCCGCTGGCAGGGACGCGGCAAAGTGGAATGCGGGTTGCACACAGACATGTTCAAACACAAGGATTTTTCGGAATTGAAAAGCGAATTTCACGTGGATATTTCGTCTATGGAGAGAAGGAAAGTGGATAGGTAGTTACGTAAACATGTAAACGCGTAGACAAGTAAACAGGAGACAGGAAGATACTTGTGTACGTGTGTACGTGTGTACGCGTACTTGTATACATATCTACGCTCTACAAATAACCATGCACACTGAACGAAGAGAACTTTGGCGAGCAACTCACTTGCTCACACCCGATAAAAAAGAACTGGCGCGCTTCGTGCTGGAGGAAATTCGCCGCGGAAGCGATGTGACGAAGACCCTGCGTAGTCATCCGCTGGCGGATGGAAGCGGCTATCTCAACAAATCCATGTTGGTGACGTTGTACAACGAACTGGTCGCGGCTGGCGAAATGGACGCGGACACGCGCCTGCTCGAACGACTCCGCATGAAGCCGATGCGCACGCTTTCCGGCGTGACGACGGTGACGGTGTTGACGAAGCCGTATCCATGCCCCGCGAAATGTATCTTCTGCCCCAACGACGCGCGAATGCCCAGATCATATTTGCCCGATGAACCCGGCGCAATGCGCGCGGTGGAACATCAATTCGATCCGTACGCGCAAGTGAAGTCGCGCATCACGCAGTTGCAGGCGTTGGGACATCCTACAGACAAGATCGAGTTATTGATCCTCGGCGGCACGTGGTCATCGTATAAGCGCGACTATCAAGAGTGGTTCGTGAAGCGGTGTTTTGACGCGATGAATGAAACCAGCCACAGAGAACGCAGAGAAAAAGGAGAAAAAAACTCAGAGGTCTCTGTGGACTCTGTGGCTAATCGCGGTGAATGGAAAGTGGAAAGTGGAGAATTGGAGAAAGATCATTCCTTCAACGAAACCGCTTCGCATCGCAATGTGGGACTTGTGATCGAGACGCGCCCCAACGAGATCAATCCCGATGAAATCCGCTGGCTGAGGCGCCTCGGCGTGACGAAGGCGCAGATGGGCGCGCAGAGTTTGGATGACCGCATCCTAGAGATGAACAAGCGCGGACACAATGTGGAGCGCACACGCCAAGCCACTGCCTTGCTCCGCGCGGCGGGATTCAAGATCGTTCTGCACTGGATGCCCAACCTGCACGGCGCGACTCCTGAATCGGACCGCGAAGACTTTGCCAAACTGTGGAATGACTTCTGCCCCGACGAAATAAAGATCTATCCGAATCAATTATTGGCAAATGCAGAGTTGTATGAATATTGGCAGCGCGGCGAGTTCACCCCGTACACCACGCAAGAATTAATTGACCTGATCGCCGACATCAAGCCGATCATCCCGCGTTATTGCCGTGTGAATCGTATCATCCGCGATATTCCATCCACGAATGTTGTCGAGGGGAATCGCAGAACCAGTTTGCGGCAGGATGTTCAGGATGAGTTGAAGCGGCGCGGACAGAAATGTCAATGCGTGCGGTGCCGCGAGGTGAAGAGCAAGTCAGTGGATGTGAAGTCGCTGAAACTGGATGATCTCGTCTATCCAGCGGGCGCGGCAGAGGAACATTTTATTTCGTACGTCACGCCTGACGATAAACTCGCTGGGTTTGTGAGATTGTCTTTGCCGGGAAAAGATTCTCCAGAAACAGAAATCTCCGACTTGGATGGCGCGGCGTTGATCCGCGAAGCGCATGTGTATGGGCAGTCGCTCCCCGTCGGCGCGGAGAAGGACGGCGCGGCGCAACACGTCGGATTGGGAACACGTCTGCTGGAAGAGGCGGAACGAATCGCAATCGCAAACGGATTCAAACGCATGGCGGTCATCTCGGCAGTTGGCACGCGGGGATATTATCTCAGTCGCGGGTTCGAGCGCGGGGAACTGTATCTGGTGAAAAAAATCGCCTAGGACGAATCAGCCGTCCCTGCGAAGGAGGCGAGACTCAGACGATGGACGGCGGACCATTGACCATCCATCGCCCATGGTCTATAGTCCATCGTCCAAATCTGAATTAGAATTCCGTTAAACATCCAAACGGATGCTTGACGCGCATCTGGCGCGGTGTAACAATACAACTATGGATTACAAAGACTATTACAAAGTTCTCGGCGTGGATCGCAAAGCCAGCGATGACGACATCCGCAAGGCGTATCGTAAACTGGCGAAGCAGCACCATCCCGATTACAACCCAAATAACAAGCAAGCCGAGGAACGCTTCAAAGAGATCAACGAAGCGTATGAAGTGTTGGGCGACGCAAAAAAACGCTCGACCTACGACAAGCTCGGCGTCGATTATTCGCAATGGCAACGGCGCGGCGGAACGCCTAATGACTTCAATTGGGGGCAATACGGCGGCGCGCAAGTGAACATGGACGATCTCAACGATCTGTTTGGCAGGAGCGGCGGCGGCTTCTCCGATTTCTTCCAAACCATCTTTGGGATGGGCGGCAGGCAATCACCGCGCGCGCAAACGCAGGGCTATCAACAGGAACTCGAGATCACGTTGGAAGAGGCGTACAAAGGCGCCACGCGCCTGCTCGATTCAGACGGCAGAAAAAAACAAGTCCGCATCCCGGCGGGCGTGCGCAGTGGGTCGAAGGTGCGCGTGGCGGGGGCGGGTCCCAGTGGGATGGATTTGTATCTGATCGTGGATGTTCAGGAAGATCAACGCTTCGAGCGTCGCGGCAACGATCTTCACACAACAGCAACAACCAGCGTGTTCACCGCCATCCTCGGCGGCGACGCGGATGTGGAAACATTCGAGGGCAAGATCAAACTCAACATCCCCACCGGCACGCAACCCGAGCAGGTTTTTCGTCTCGCCGGGCGCGGGATGCCTCATCTAAAAAACTCCGCCGCCAAAGGCGACTTGTACGTTCGCCTGAAAGTACAAATCCCCAAATACCTGAACCCAAAACAACGCGAATTACTCGAAGAAGTTTCCAAGATCAAATTCTAACGTCCTTCCTCCTTCGCTGTTGTTAACCTCTTTTCAGCGGCACTTAACCACAGGCAAGTACTATATTTTTCGATTCCAACCCCAGTCAACACAGAAAGGGACAACATGAAACGACCTCTATTCGCGTTTTTGATTCTGACTCTGGCGGCGATGGCATGCCAGCTCCCCGGCCTCTCGCCTCTTCCCCAAGCCGCGCCTGATTCGCCCCCGTCAGCCGCTTCCACGCTCGTGCCGGTATCCGCCAACCCCATCCCATTGGACGGTTCGCTGGCGTCGCTGTACCAACAGGTGATCCCCGGCGTGGTCGCCATTCGCACAGCCACAGGCATGGGCTCCGGCTTTGTGTTCGATAGCGAAGGGCACATCATCACAAATCATCACGTGATCGACGGCGTTACCACCGCCGAGATCGCCTTCTCCTCCGGCTACAAAGCCATCGGCGCCGTCATCGGCTTCGACGCGGATGCCGACGTGGCTGTCATCAAAGTCAACGCGCCCAGTGAAGAGATTCATCCCCTGCCCATCGGCGATTCGAGCGCGCTGTTGGTTGGTCAACCGGTCGTTGCCATCGGCAACCCTTTCGGCTTGAACGGCACAATGACGATGGGAATCGTTTCCGGTCTTGGGCGCACCCAGCCCGTCCACGCCGCGCCCGATGGCGGATTCTTCAGCACCGCCGACATCATCCAAACCGACGCGGCCATTAACCCCGGCAATTCAGGCGGTCCGTTATTCAACCTCAATGGCGAAGTGATCGGCGTGAATCAATCCATCCGCACAGAAAATGTCGACGCGGCGACCGGCAACGCGGTCAACTCGGGGGTCGCCTTTGCGATCTCGATCAACCTGGTCAAGCGTGTCGCCCCTGTTCTGATCCGCGATGGAAAATTTGAATATCCCTACCTCGGAATATTATCGAATAGCGACCTGGGGTTGGATGAAGTGGAGGCGCTGGGTCTGCCTCAATTCACCGGCGCGTACGTTGTCGGCGTGGTCGATGGCGGACCTGCCGACCAGGCTGGTATCCGCGCGGGCACTTCGCCGACGAATATCCCCGGCTTGAACGCCGGCGGCGATCTCATCGTTGCGCTGGATGGCAATCCGGTCATCACCTTCGACGATCTGTTGAGTTATCTCATCACGAGCAAATCCCCCGGCGACACGATCACCCTCACCGTTCTCCGCCACGGGCAATCTGTGGACGTTCCTGTCGTTTTGGGCACCCGCCCTTAAAATAAAGGGGCTCCCGTAATTGACGGGACAGAGCTTCGCCACAAAGGACACAAAGGGGGAAAGAAGTCTGGATTCGTAACTACTCAGCCTCGGAATATGTCGCTGCGAGGCGCTCTTGGTTTTGCCGAAGCAGTCTCCCAATACCGGGAGATTGCTTCGGCGGGACCCCGAAAAAACATCGGGGCAGGCGAGCAAGAGCCCTCCTCGCAACGACATGCCTGAGCAGTTACCTGGATTCCTTGGTTTTTTCCTTTGTGACCGTCGCGTCATTTCGACACGGTGAACGAAAGACGAACCGTCAATGCAAGCCTTTGTGTTTGAAAAAGCGTTTCCCGTCAAAAACGCTGGAGCCAAAATAAGAAATGGCACAAAAGATAGCGCGGCAGTTCATCTGCCGCGCTATCTTTTATCTTTAGGAGGTACGCAGTTGGGCTTGTTTTGTTGAAGTTGCGCTACGATGGCGGCAGTACAACTGCCCGTCAACTGCGTACGTCAGAATCTTATCATCCAAACCGTTCTTCCTTCCATACATCCGCGCGGTTGTGGTAGCCAGCCTGCTCCCAAAAACCACGCCGATCGCGCGACATGAACTCCAGCGAGCGAAGCCATTTAGCGCCTTTCCAAAAATATGGCGTTTCCATTTCCTCCCGCCCGGGCAGGTAGCCCACCACACCGCGCAAGGGATAACCATGGTCGGGCGTGATCGGTTCGCCGTTCAAATGGGTGGCGAGTAAAAAATTTTCCTGCAAGGCAACTTCCAACGGGATGTTAACCGTGAACCCGTATTCCGCATGTTGCATGAGGTGGGTGGCAGTCGGCTTGATCTTGATGAATCCCTGCTCAGCCAGTGAGTTGACCGAGACGCCCTCCCACACGGTATCGAACTTGCTCCAGCGCGTTACACAGTGGATGTCCATTTGAGTTTTCGTTCGCGGCAGTTTGTTGAACTCATCCCACGTCCAACTTTTTTCCTCCTCCACTTCGCCCCACACGCGGAAGTTCCACGTGGCGGCGTTGAAGGGCGGCACGGGTCCATAATGCAGAACCGGGAACTTGAACGTGAGCGCCTGACCGGGCGGAAGCCGTCCCTCTTGTTTGATGCGTTCCTCTTCCCTGCGCCGATCGGGTCCTTCGAATGAAAACATGGGCATCTCCTTGCGTGATTATATCAAGCCTGATACAGATTAGACTCGGCATTGCCAGGTTTCTTACAACTGCAGGGCATGGCGGTAGCAAGATCTGCTGACAAGGTTGTGATGTTATGGAGCAAGCTTAACGCGAATTTCGCCAATCAACGAATGACGCGAATAAAACCGAAATCATGCCGCGTCATTTGCCTTTTCGCGGCATTCGTGTTAAGAACGTTCTGACTTTGCGCAAGCCGTGAACTGCAAGGTATGGTTTTTCCAAAGTCGCTTGACAAAAACCTCTGTGGGTACACGGAATAACACGGACGACACGGATCGCGGTCTAAAAAGCGAAGTATTCCGTGTTTTCCGTGAAATCCGTGTACGAAAAAATTATTCTCCTGACTTTGGAAAAGCCGTGAACTGCAAGGTTTGTTCACTAGACAGGAGTACGGGGTTATAATAGGATTAAGATTTGAAACGGACGTATGACCGCATTTAACCTGTCTTTATCTCTTATTATACTGACGCGCGCCCGGGAAAATGGGGATGCTTTCTCATGAACGATGTTGTTTCCCTGCTCAAAGCCGCTCAAAAACTGGACGAAGAAGCGCTGACCGCCATCTTCGACCAATATGCCCCTGCCATCTACAAATATACCCTCCGTTTGTGCCACGACCCGATTCAGGCAGACAATATCGTTGGCGATGTTTTCGCCCAACTGCTTGAGCAGTTCGCCGCGGGCAAAGGTCCGCGCACGAATCTGCGCTCCTATCTTTATCAAACCGCCTATCACCTTGTTGTAGATCGCTCACGCGACAACCAACATACCGCTCCGCTTGAAGTTGCCGTGGACCGGCTCGACAGAGGGCAACTCACGCCCACCCAGACGCAGATCGAGGAGCGCGTCATGATGGAAGCGTTGATCTCGGCGATGAATTCGGAATTGACCGACGACCAGCGCCACGTCATCATCCTGCGGTTCCTTGAAGATTTCAGCCTGAAAGAAACCGCCGATATCGTCGGCAAGGAAGTCAACAATATCAAAGTGATTCAAAATCGAGGAATCGCAAAATTGAGAAAAGCGCTTGGCTTGCAACTCGAGGAAATGTAGATGAGCCTCGAAACGAGCGACGCGGAGATCGCTCAGATTTTCACGCGTTTGAAAATTGGTGAAGCGGGCTATCCGCCACGCCTGCTCGAAGCCCGTCGTATCGAATTCAAGCAGAGGGTTGCGGAGATTTGCCTGGGGCGCCCCATTGTGTTTAATCGCCAGGCGCATAGCGAACGAAATAGCGGCGGCAATCGTCACTGCTGACATGACCCGCGCAATACAAGCGCGCGTTGGCGCAAAAAAAAGACACGGGAGCGCTCGTGTCTTTTTATATTTCGCTAATACTGGCGTGCTACGATAACCCGCCGCAAGAAGCAGTATAATTCCCGCCGAAAAGGTACCCTATGCTGAAAAGTTTTGTAAAACTATTTGGGGGCGACCCCAATCGAAAGACCATCGAACAATATAGCGGAATCGCCAACGAGATCAATGCGCTCGAAGCGCAATTCGAAGCGTTGAGCGACGACGCCCTGCGCGCCAAAACAGACGAGTTCAAAGAGCGGGTCGCGCAAAGCCTCGGGGATGTGGGAGGGCTGGCGGAGCGGGAGCAGTTCGAGGCTGGGCAGGACGCGCTGGAAGACATCCTACCGGAGGCGTTCGCGGCAGTGCGCGAAGCGTCCAAGCGGACGATCGGCCTTCGTCACTACGATGTGCAGTTGATCGGAGGGGTTGCCTTGCACCGCGGCTCGATCGCTGAAATGCGCACAGGCGAAGGGAAAACGCTCGTTGCCACAATGCCGATCTATCTCAACGCGCTCCTTGGCAGGGGCGTTCACCTCATCACCGTGAACGATTACCTCGCGCGGCGTGACGCGCGCTGGATGGCTCCGATCTATTCCATGCTCGGGCTTTCGGTGGGTGTGTTGCAAATGGCGGCGGCAACTGAGAACGGCAAGAAAGCATTACTCGTCGATCTTGAACGCGAGTCTCCGCACGAGGATCAGCATCAGTTGCAGTTGGTGGAGCGGCGACTCGCCTACGAGGCGGATATCACCTACGGCACAAACGCGGAATTTGGGTTTGATTACCTGCGTGACAATATGACCATGCGCCTGACCGACCGCGTCCAGCGCGGGCATTACTTCGCGATTGTGGACGAAGTGGACAACGTGTTGATCGACGAAGCCCGCACGCCGCTGATCATCTCTGGTCCCGCATCGGGAAACCTGGATTGGTATGGGAAGATGGCGCAAGTCGTCCGCCAGTTGAAACCCGACGATTATGAGATCAACGAAAAAGACCGCAACGCGCCGTTGACCGAATCGGGGCTGGCGCATGTGGAGCAATTGCTCGGGCAAACGCTGACCGATCCCGACCGCCCCGAAGATATTTCTTCCGAGCAAACGCGGTTGCTCGGCTACCTCGAACAAGCCATGCGCGCGCAATTCCTGTTCCATCGCAACAAGGAATATCTCGTGCAGGGCGGCAAGGTTGTCATCGTGGATGAGAACACCGGGCGGCAAATGCCCGGTCGGCGCTGGAGCGACGGGTTGCATCAAGCCGTGGAAGCCAAAGAAGGTTTGAAGATCGAGCCCGAAAATGTGACGTATGCCACGATCACGTTGCAAAATTATTTCCGCATGTACAAAAAACTCGGCGGCATGACCGGCACCGCCATCACCGAAGCCGAGGAGTTCAACAAGATCTACGAGTTGGAGGTTGCCCCGATTCCGCCGAACCTGGAATATCAAGCCTTTGGCAAGGATGCGCCGCTCATCGAAGTGAAGGCAAAAGATGAAGACGGCTATTCGTTTTCCTATTTTTCGAAGCGCGACGACTCTCGGGAAGAGCCGCTCTTCTTCCGCCGCAAAGATTATCCCGATGTCATCTACAAAACCCTCGAGGCGAAACTTCGCGCCATCGCCCTGGAAGCCATCCGCGAACATACGCGCGGACGCCCCCTGCTGATTGGCACAACCTCCGTCGAATCCTCCGAGCAGATTTCGGCGCGGCTCAAAGCGGAACCTGTCCGACGGTTGATGCAGATTGCCCTGGCGAGAGAAGCGTGGTTGAAAGCGAACAACCGCGAACAAGGCGAGTTCGCCATCCCCGAATTGCAACTCCTCAACAACCCCATCGAAAAAATCACACCGGACATGTTGCGGAAATTCATCCAGTCGTTTGGAGGGGCGAATATCAACCCCGAAGACCCGGCGAACATCAACATTCTGCTTGATGTTCTGCGGCTGGATTCTTCGAATATCAACCGGCTGAAGTCGGTGTTGCAGGGCGGCATTCCACACCAGGTGCTCAACGCGCGCAAGCATACCGAAGAGTCTCAGGTCATTGCCGGCGCGGGCGCGTTCGGCGCGGTGACCATCGCCACCAACATGGCAGGCAGAGGCGTGGACATCAAACTCGGCGGCGAGATCGCCGAAGAAGTCATCTCAGCCGCGAACCGCGTCTTGCGAAAAGCGGGCTACGCCGATCCCTTCGATATGTCGCTGGAAGAGCGCCGCGTTGCTTTACAACAGGTCGACCCCTCAAACTTCGGAATTTACGAAGCCGAGGTTAAACTCTTCCTGCAATACTTCGAAGACATGGAACGCGTGAAAAAACTTGGCGGCTTGCATGTCATCGGCACAGAACGTCACGACGCGCGTCGCATCGACAACCAGTTGCGCGGCCGCGCCGCGCGACAGGGCGACCCCGGCTCCTCGCGCTTCTATCTCTCGCTACAAGACGATCTCATGCGCATTCAGGGCGGCGCGCAAACCAGCTCCATCATGGACCGCCTGCGCGTGGACGAATCGCTCCCCCTCGAAGTGGGCATGGTCAGCAAATTGATCGAACAATCGCAACACCGCATCGAAGGCGCGAACTTCGACGTGCGCACACACCTGCTCGAATACGATGACGTGCTCAACAAACAACGCGAACAGATCTACAACCAGCGCGACCGCATCTTCGACAAAGAAGACCTGAGCGACGACATTGCCACCCTGCTCGAGACCGAAGTAACACAACGCGTCGAAATCGGATTGGCAGACGAAGAGGGACCCTGGAAATTGATCGCGTGGTTGGAACAAGTGCAACCCGCCTTCATGACGGGCGACCGCCTCTTCCCCAGTTTCGGCTTGTCTCTGCTACTCAACGAAGTCGGCGCCCCCGGCGACCTCAAGACATCCATCCTGCCGCTGATCTCGCGCGCCATCGAAGTGGAAAACGCCCATCACCTCCGCGCCCTCGAACATATCATCGACAACGCGGAACAATCCCTGCAAACCCAACTTGCCAGCCGCGAAGACTCGCTCGACGCGTACTTCGAAGGCTTGCGCGACCGGGAAGATTCCCCGCGCCCGCAAAAGATCATCGAAGAGATCAGCAGCCTGATCGGCATGCCACTGCGACTCAACAACGAACAAATGCGCGCGCTGGGTGAAAACCCGATGGATGCAAAAGACAGCATCCGCAACATGATGGAGACGCAGTTGATCTCCAATACCGTGACACGCGTCGTCGGCATCGCCGCCAAACGGACAGGCGAATCGCTCGGCAAGAAGTTCGAAGCCTCGAACTGGGACGACACCGCCGATGAACTCATCGACGCCGCGCAAAGCGCCCTCGAACGCCGGCGCGCGCGCTTGAACAGCCAGATCGCGCGCGATATGAATACCTTGATGCCTTCCGAAATCAACGAGACGGCAACGCTTAAACTTCTACTCTCGCTCTCGCAAGAAACGCGCGCCGCCTACGACCAGAAACACCGGCAGGTGAAGCAAGTGTTCACCCGCTTCAATTACGTTTACCTCATCGCGCAATTGCTCGAGGGACAGGAAGCCGAAAAGATCACCGAGGATGCGCTGACGCATCTCGAAGAAGCCGAGACAGCATTGCGCGCCGCATGGGGCGAGCGCGAATACACTCGCCTTGCCGCGAACGCGCAAAAACTGGGGGATTTCGGCATCCCCGCCAAACAGGCGTTCGGGGAGGAACGGTTAACCGAAGCCGTGGCAGGCATCCCTGAGACCGACCGCGCGACGTTGGTCGAATCCATCGGCAGGTATGTCCTCAATGAAGTCCACCGGCAATTGTTGCTCAGCGCCACAACCGAATTGTGGGTGGATTATTTGACGCGCATCGAGGCATTAAGGGTTTCGATCGGCATGGAGGCTTACGCCCAACGTGACCCGCTGGTACAATACAAAGGACGCGCGTCGGAAATGTTCGCGCAACTGATCGAAGATATTCGCGGGCTGGTGATTGGGCGCGTGTTTGCCTATCAGCCCCGCCCTGTTGAAATCACCGCGCTGGAAACGTCGGACACACTTGCAACAGAGACGCAACAGGATAGCGGGGATGAAAACCGAAAGAAGAGACGTCGAAGACACTAACTCATGAGCAACGTCGAACGAGTCACCGCTTCGCTAAACACCTTTCGGGCGCTCCCCAAAGTGGAGTTGCATCGTCATCTCGAAGGCTCATTGCGGCTCGACACCATGCTTGATATCGCAACGCAACACGGCATCACCATCCCTGCGGATGTGTTGCGGCTTAGCACGCTCGTGCAGATCCAGGAAGAAGATAAATTCACCTTTCAGAATTTTCTCGCCAAATTCAACACCCTGCGCCTGTTCTATCGCTCGCCTGAAGCGATCCACCGTATCACGCGCGAAGCCATCGAAGACGCGGCGAGAGACAATGTGAAGTACATGGAGTTGCGGTTTACGCCGGTCGCGCTTAGCCGCGCGGAAGGGTTCCCGCTCCACGATGTGATCGATTGGGTACTATCCAGCGCAAAAGACGCGGCGGAAAAACACGCTATGACCGTGAAGTTGATCGCCTCTGTCAACCGGCATGAAAGCGCGGAACTTGCGGAACAGGTTGCCTGGCTCGCGGTAGACCACGTGAAAGACGGGCTGGTCGCGCTCGACCTGGCTGGCAACGAAGCGGACTTTCCATCCCAGCCGTTTTACGGGATCTTCAAAGAGGCGAAGCAGGCGGGCTTGCATGTGACCATCCACGCGGGCGAATGGGGACCGGGCTATAACGTGCGCGAAGCCATCGAGGAGATCGGCGCGGAACGGATCGGTCACGGCGTGCGCGTGATGGAGGATGAATCAATTGTGGCATTGGCGCGCGAACGTCAAACAGCGTTCGAGGTGTGCATCACCAGCAATTATCAATCGGGCGTATTTGAATCGCTGGAAACGCATCCGCTCATGCAAATGCTCGAGGCGGGCTTGAACGTCACCATCAACACCGACGACCCCAGCATTTCGCGCATCACCTTGAGCCACGAGTACTACGCCGTCTGCGAAGACCTCAAAATGCCGCAAAACACGTTGAAGCGCCGCATCGTCGCCGCGGCAAGAGCATCTTTTATCGACGAGACCGAAAAGGGGAAACTTGTGAAGCAACTGGAAAAAGATTTGAAGTTATAATCTTCACTACAGCAAGGATGGCAAAGGCGCTCCTTTGTGTTCTTCGCAAGTTTGGTTGGAGTTCGGAGCGCCGACTTAAGTCGGCATTCCGAAAATATAAACCACCAAAGGAGAACCCTATGAACGATCTGTTTAAAGCGCGTGATGTTTTGAAAGTGGGAAAAAAGGAATACACCTACTACCGCCTCGACGCATTGGAAAAAGCGGGGTTAACGAAGCTTGGCAAACTACCCTATTCGATCCGCATCGCGCTTGAAGCCGCGTTGCGTCAATGCAACGACAAAGAGATCAAACAGCAGGATGTGAAAAACATCGCCGCATGGGCGGCGAAAGGTAATCGCCCGGGCATTCCCTTCCTCCCTGCCCGCGTGATCATGCAGGATTTCACGGGTGTGCCAGCGATTGTTGACCTTGCCGCCATGCGCGCGGCAGTGGCGCGACTCGGAGGCGACCCGAAGAAGATCAACCCGCTCGTGCCTGTGGATTTGGTCATTGACCATTCGATTCAGGTGGACTTCTTCGCCACAGCAGACGCGCTCCAACGCAACACCGAAATGGAATTCCTGCGCAACAAAGAACGCTATGAATTCCTGAAATGGGGACAACACGCATTTAGCAATTTCCGCGTCGTGCCGCCGATGACCGGTATCGTGCATCAAGTCAATTTGGAATATCTCTCCGATGTGGTGATGACTAAAAAACCTTCTGAAGGTTCAGAACTTTCGGAAGGCTTACTCGCTTTCCCCGATACCCTCGTCGGCACAGACTCACACACCACGATGATCAACGGTCTCGGAGTCGTCGGCTGGGGCGTGGGCGGAATCGAAGCCGAAGCCGTGATGCTTGGTCAGCCAATGGACATGTTGTTGCCTGATGTGATCGGCTTCAAACTGCATGGCAAACTTCAAGAGGGCGTGACCGCAACGGATCTTGTTCTCACCGTCACGCAAATGCTCCGCAAAAAAGGCGTGGTGGATAAGTTCGTCGAGTTCTACGGCGCTGGACTCGAAACGATGTCTCTGCCCGACCGCGCCACGATCGGCAATATGGCTCCCGAATACGGCGCGACCATCGGCTACTTCCCTGTGGATAAAGAAACGCTTCGCTACATGCGGTTGACTGGTCGCCCTGAAGAGACCGTCGCGTTGACGGAAGCCTATATGCGCGCGCAGGGACTCTTCCACGACTCGTCCATGCCCGAACCTGAATTCACCGACACGCTCGAACTGGATCTTGGGTCTGTTGTGCCCTCGCTCGCTGGACCCAAGCGCCCGCAAGACCGCGTGCCTATGTCTGAGTTGAAAGAGATATTCAATAAAGTATTATCCATGCCCGTGAAGGAACGCGGCTTCGAATTGAAACCCGACGCGTTAACCGCCGAAGCCACCTACGGATCCAACGGCAATTCGATAAAGATGAAGCATGGCGCGGTTGTCATCGCGGCGATCACCTCTTGCACGAACACGAGCAACCCGTCCGTTCTCGTCGCGGCAGGACTGCTAGCAAAGAAAGCCATCGAAAAAGGACTCACGGTCAAACCATATGTGAAGACGTCGCTTGCGCCCGGTTCGCGCGTGGTGACTGAATATTTGAAACAGGCGAATTTGCTCGAACCGCTTGCGAAACTCGGGTTCAACGTCATCGCCTACGGATGCACGACCTGCATCGGCAATTCGGGTCCGTTACCAGCCGAAGTTGCCAAAGCAGTCACAGGGTCCGACCTTGTAGCGGCGGCGGTGCTTTCGGGCAACCGCAACTTCGAGGGCAGAATCCACTCGCTGGTGAAGGCAAACTTCCTAGCCAGTCCGCCGCTTGTCGTCGCGTACGCATTAGCAGGCACAGTGGATATTGACCTCGACAAAGAGCCGCTTGGCACAGGCTCCGACGGCGCGCCGGTCTATCTCAAAGATCTGTGGCCCACGCAAAAGGAGATCAATGAGGTGGCTTCGTCGAGCGTGCGCGCGGAGATGTTCAGAGACAAATATGCCGACGTATTCAGCGGCTCGGACATGTGGAAGGATATCAAAGTCACCGGCGGCGATCTGTACGAATGGGATGACAGTTCAACATATATTCATCATCCGCCGTACTTCCAAAAACTCACGTTGGATGTTGGCTCAGTAAATGATATTCAATCTGCGCGCGTGTTGGGTATGTTCGGCGACTCGATCACCACCGACCACATCTCCCCTGCGGGCGCCATCGCCATCGACTCGCCTGCTGGGAAATATTTGCAGGAACGGGATGTGGCTCCGCAATACTTCAACTCGTATGGCTCGCGCCGTGGCAATGATTTGGTGATGGCGCGCGGCACGTTTGCAAACATCCGCTTGAAGAATCTGTTGGTGGCGCCGAAGGAAGGCAATTGGACGACGTTCTTTGACGATGGACAACGGACGGCGGACAATGGCGACGCCCCGAGTTCAATGAATGGTCAATCGTCTATGGTCAATGGTCAGATCATGTCCATCTTTGATGCCGCGATGAAATACATGGAGGCGCGGATCCCAACGATCATTCTTGCTGGCAAGGAATATGGAACAGGTTCGAGCCGCGACTGGGCGGCGAAGGGACCATTACTCCAAGGCGTGCGCGCGGTGATTGCCGAATCGTTCGAACGCATCCACCGCTCGAACCTGGTCGGCATGGGCATCCTGCCGCTGAAGTTCATGGACGGGCAAAACGCCGAGTCACTGAGCTTGAAAGGTGATGAGAAATTCGATATTGAGGGCTTGAATAAACTTGCGCCGAAATCTGTTTTGACGGTGAAAGCGAAGAAAGCGGATGGGTCGACGGTTGAATTCCAAGCCACTGCCCTGCTCAATACCGATGTGGAAGTGACCTACTATCACAACGGGGGCATTCTCCATACGGTGTTGAGGAATTTGGTGAAATAGTTCGTAGTACGTACTGCGTATTGCGTAAAAAAGAGACTCGTTTTCAGGCGAGTCTCTTTTTGTATTAGACCTCTTGCACAAGTGGTAATTACTTCAGCCACAGAGACACAAAGAACGCTGAGAAAACCTTATTTTTACTCTCTGCGACTCAGCGTCTCAGCGGCAAAATGACTTTCGCAATATTCCTGTTGTGTATAACAACCTACAACGGGTTCATCTTCAAATTCGCCAAGCCTCTCTCGATGGAGGCGAGGCGTTCCATGATGTTGCGGCCTGTGCTTTCGCGCAGTTTGGCAACGTACAACACCTTACCCGCCTCCGCTCCGAATTTTTGCAGGCTCCGAATCACGGAGGAGGAATACCCAACTCCGGTCTCGCGTTTGCCGAACGCCATCACGCCGAGGAACTCGGGCTTGGAGGCGCGTTTCAGGGTGAGAGGCAGATATAAGGAGTGATGCGAAGCGTCCGCGGGGATGACCACCTCTCCCTTTTCAAGCAAGAGGCGGTCTTTGTCTCCAAGAATTATCGAAGGCAACTCTCCTTCTTGGGGCAGCGGCTCGGTCAGGAATAAATTTCCGTTTTCGTGTTTAAGAAAAATTTCGATCTCGGTCAGGTCCAATTGCTCTTTCACCTGCCGCGCAAGGATTTTCAAGATGTCGCTCGAAGACAACATCAGTTGCGCCTCCGGGGCAAACTCCACGATCGTGCCGCTGAAGTCGATCTCCTCAGGCTTGAAGCGACGGTCTACAAAATTTTGCAGACCGTCGCGCAAGGGAACAAACAAGAGCGCCACGGGGAAGATCGCCAACAATCCGAAGAAAGGCGACGACGCGCTCAGATATTGCTTTGCATACAGTTCGAACAAAATTGCGCCTGTAATGCCCAGCGAGCCCATAATGGCGGTGTGGGCGCTGTAAACCAATGTGCGGTTGATAACGATGTCTATATCCCAGATATGATAACGAAGCGCAGAGATCGCAAAGGTGACGATAAACCCGTAGGTGAAAAAGAGGGTTAGGAAGAAAAGCGTAAGGTCAACGATGGAGCCGGCGGCGTACCCGAAGATCTGATACTTCAACCAATAGAGGATGTAGAAAAACGTCATGCCGACCAGCGAGAGGGCGATCCACTTCAATTGCTGGCGTTGAAGCGGGTCCTTCGTCACGAATAGGCGGTAGACCTGCGCCAATACTCCCAACCCCAACACCCCTAAACGGAACAGCGCGGGCAGGGTATCGAGGAGGAACGTTCGAATCGCATCGGATAATCCCGAAACGAGGAAGATCATGACGCACAGGTACACGGGCAGGGCCAACATTCCAAGCAGGCTTAATGTAAAAAACCAGCGCGTCCAGCCGGGCGTCCATTTCCCGTTGGGGAAGGTCAATAACACGTACAACAACAGGGTGGACAATAACAGCGTATATCCTGTGCCGAGGAAATAGGCGATGAACCAATTGACCATTTCACTGCCGCCCAAGTTCATGGGAAACCAAAAGTCGAACCCGGTGCTGGTACTCGTCCACGTGACGAGCATGAGGGAAACGATCACAGCCAGCCGATCTGCCGGTTTACGCAAAAAGATAATGATCGCGGCGATCACCCCGACGACGAACGAGCCGAAATTAAGATAGACGTATACCCATTTCTCTATGTCCAATTGGTCCGCGGACAGTTGTTGAAACGACCCATTGACGCTATACACAATGGACGGGATCACAACCGCCAGCCAGCCCAGCCTCACCAGAATATTCCGCAAGACAGGGAACCTGCGCGTATTGGTTTTTATCTCCGTAGAAGTCATGGCGTTCCTCCTTTGCCTGATTCGATTAACTTAACCCCCGATTGTCAATGCGCGGTACGCAGCATCTCCAGCAAACCATTGGGATACAAAGTGGACTTCCCCTCTCCGAACTCATGCAGACTCTTCCACACCACGCGGATTCTCTCCCCGTTCGCCTCGATCACTTCCATTTCAACCTGCTCGTACAACTCAGCCTTTACCAACGCCCCATCATAGATCATCACGATCTCGTGTCCCGTATTTCCGTTATGGACAAAAATATTCTCAAGAAATCCGAGATGTTTCAGTTCTTCGATCTCGCTGTGCAACTCCTCCATAATCTCACGTCGGACAGCCACTTCCCCGCTTTCGCCAAACTCGATCCCGCCGCCAAGCGGACGATAATATGTTTCTCGTTTTATTACGTCATATCCTTCAAAGACGAGGATGCGGTTATTGTTTTTGAACACGCAAAGAGCAATCGGGCGAATGCGGTTCATATCAAAAAGTAAGGCGAGATTAATCTCGCCTTACACGACCATCAATTCGATTTGTTGTTGTGAGCGTACCCCAACGAGATTCGCCTGCATAGACCAAGGTCCCGTCCATGTGACAGTGACGGGGAGGATTTTGCCCATCAAATTATCTTCCGATTCAACAAAGACGAGTTTATTTGTGGGTGTTCGTCCTCTCCAGCGGTTCTTTACTTTTTCCTCAAACAACACGTCCACCGTTTGACCGAGATATTTCTTGTTGATCTCAGCCACAATTTCTTCCTGCAAATCATCCAACAGATGCAGGCGGCGCATCTTTTCTTCTTCGGGCACGTTATCTTCCATGCGGCGCGTGGCGACGGTCCCTTCGCGGGGGGAGTAACGCGCGAGGTGAGCCACGTCCAGCCGAAGGTCGGAGAGGACGCGGCGCGTTTCCATGAACTGTTCCTCGGTCTCGCCGGGGAATCCGACGATGATGTCGGTGGCGATGGAACAGTCGGGAATTTTGTTGCGGATTGTAGCAATGAGGTCACGGTATTGTTGCTGTGTGTATCCGCGCTTCATGTTCGCCAGCACTTCATCATCGCCCGCCTGAATTGGAACCTCGATATGCGGCATCACCTTCGGAAGTTCGGCGATGGTGTCCATCAATTCTTCGGTGAAGTAGTTGGGGTGCGACGTGAGGAAGCGAATCCGCTCGACGCCTTCGACTTCGTGTACGATACGAAGCAATTGCGCGAGGTTCGGTCCATCGGGGACATCTTTGCCATAACGATCCACAATCTGACCGAGCAATGTCACTTCTTTCACGCCCTGCGCGGCGAGCGAACGAATCTCGGAAACAATATCGCCAACGGGACGGCTGCGCTCGATGCCGCGACGGAACGGGATGATACAAAACGCGCAGGCATGCGAACAGCCATAAACGATCGGCACGTGCGCGCTGACGAGTTGTCCGCGTTCGTGTTGCGGGAGGATAAGCTCATCGTCCATCATCAAGAAGCGGCGCGTGGTTTCGGAATCTTCGAGCGAACGAATCTCGCCTTGACTCAAATAGGAGATCAACGGCCCCGGGTCGGAGGGAGGCGAGAAAACATCCACATACGGAAGTTTCTCACGCAGTTTCTCCGCGCCACGCACGCCGACCATACACCCCATGAGATTGATGACAAGATTCGGGTTTTGTTTTTTGAGGGGAAACAATGACGTTAAACGCCCCATCGCCTTGTCTTCGGCAGATTGTCGGACGACGCAGGTGTTGAGGACGATCACGTCCGCTTCTTCGATGGTTTCTGTAAATTGATAACCGAGATGCTCAAGAGACGAGCCGACGCGTTGCGAGTCGGCTACGTTCATTTGGCAGCCCTCGGTCCAGATGTGGTATTTCATAGGGTTGGGATTATACCAAGAGGGCAGGCGAAAACAAAAGCATAATCACCGCGGGTCAATGCGGCAATTATGCTACTTTCAAGCGAATTACATGAATTTTCTATGGCGCTAGCAGGCGGCATCCATCGCGGCTTGCAGGGCATCGTGGTCCGCCATGTTGGCGCTGGGGTTTCCGTCCCAGGTGGCGTGCCAATTGCCATGCGCGGCAGACGCGGCAGTGCAGGTTGCCGGACTGCCCCCACCATCATCACCGCCTCCGCTCAGAATCCCACCATCGCCAAGCGAATTATTGATGGATGAGAAGGTATTGCCGATCCTTGGCCCAAGAGCGCTAACTCCCGCGATCACCACGATCGCGACAAGAGCAATGATGACGGCATACTCAACCAGTCCCTGCCCTCGGTTTCGTTTGGAAGGAGAAAATAATGATATCATGGTCAAACTCCTTTGCTTGATTATAATCCACTGCGCGCAAGTCGGAGCCTGTAAAGGTTACAGGGTAATCTGTTCAATTTTGCAAAGTCAGGACTTTCGCTTTTACTGCTCTAAGACGATCTGCCTGCACTGAGCCGCAGGCGCACGTGTGACCGTCGATTCGCTGACAAATATGGCGGTCGCAAACCGCCTGCGAGCGAAAGTTCTAAAAGTGGTCAAAGAAAACATGGTTCTCTTTGACCACGAAACCTTCCGAACAGACCATGCCTGATCCCCACTTTAAGGGGTCTTCCGTAATTAACGGGAAAGAGCCTCACCACGAAGGACACGAAGTACACAAAGAGGGGGAAAAAGCCTAAATTCCTGTAACCACTCAGCCTGGGAACATGTCGCTGCGAGGCGCTCTTGGTTTTGCCGAAGCAGTCCCCCAACGCTGGGAGATTGCTTCCCTTCGACAGGCTCAGGACAGGCGTCGGGGCCCCGAAAAAACATCGGGGCAGGCGAGCAAAAACCTCCTCGCAACGACATGCCTGAGTAGTTACCAATTCCTTGGGTTTTTCCTTTGTGACCATCGTGTCATTTCGACACGGTGAGCGAAAGACGAACCGTCAATGCAAGCCTTTGTGTTTGAAAAGGGTTTCCCGTTAAAAACGGTAGAGCCACTTTAAGGACTCATTAGGAATCGCTGTGATTAAACCTTTTTGGTACACGGAAGTCACGGAAAACACGGAGAAAGAATGGGACTTAAAGGTTTTTCCGTGAAATCCGCGTAATCCGTGTACCAGAATCACGGCAACTCTCAGTGAGCCACTTTAAGCAATAAGACTCAGGCGCTCTATTATGGTAAAATTTCGTTCGCCTCGAATCGTGAGGCTTCGTGGAGGGATGGCCGAGCGGCTGAAGGCGCATGTCTTGAAAACATGTTTGGGTCACACCAACGTGGGTTCGAATCCCACTCCCTCCGCCTGACAATTTACGATTTCAGATTGACGATTTTTAATTGTCAATCGCAAATCCAAAATCGTCAAATCGTAAATTCAATTGGGGAGGTGCCAGAGTGGCTGAATGGGCTCGCCTGCTAAGTGAGTGCTGGGTTAAACCAGTCGCGGGTTCGAATCCCGCCCTCCCCGCCACAACAAAAAACGCGTTCCACGCCATCGGCGGGAGCGCGTTTTTTGTTGTGGCATGGCGCAACGCAAGGTGTATCTTGCGCTTCAGCGTTGCTTCGTCAGCTCCGCAAATTGCGGATTTCGCCGAATATACATTGCGACATACGAACACATCGGTATCACGCGCAGAGATTTTCCGCGCGCGTATTCCAGCGCGACCTCGGTCAATTTGCCAGCCACGCCATGTCCGCGCAAGTCGGGGTGCACGCCTACGTGCGTCATCACAATCGAGTTTTCATCCTCCAGATAATCAAGTTTGGAGAGTTTCCCGCCAATCCATGTTTCGAATCGTTTTTCGGCTGGGTTGTGGATGATTTCAAGTTCGCTTGGGTTTTTCTGCATGGTTCCTCGTGAGTCATTGTAGTTCATTTCAATCAACTCTACGCGAGTCGTTTCTGCCGCCATCATGGCTTTCTCAAAGACGAAAATCTCTAACGCGAATGGCGCAAATAAAGCCTGAAGAATTGTAACTGCTCAGACATGTCGTTGCGAGGAGGGCTCTTGCTCGCCTGCCCCGATGTTTTTTCGGGGTCCCGACGCCTGTCCTGAGCCTGTCGAAGGGAAGCAATCTCCCGGCATGGGGAGACTGCTTCGGCAAAACCAAGAGCGCCTCGCAGCGA
>CASGHD010000173.1 GCA_949319575.1 uncultured Anaerolineales bacterium
TTCGCAAATCCCAGCCCGATGCCGTTGATGATGGCTGTGCCGCAATCGGGTCCCATCACGAGTAGACCTTTTTCACGGGCGGTTTTCTTCAACGAAATTTCATCTTCGAGAGAAACATTGTCGCTGTAAAGGAAAACATGTTTGCCAAGTTCAAGAGCCTCGCGCGCAACTCCCGCCGCATAACGACCTGGGACTGAAATCAATACCCAATTTGCTTCGGGAAGTTGTTTAACTGCCGCGCTTAAACTTCTTGGTCGGAAATCTTCCGAAACAGTGGAAGATTTTCTTCTTGCAAGCAATTCATCTACCTTGTTGATTGCTTCGGTTGCCGAGTTGTCATCATCCGCTTTGACGACGATCAGCAGGTCATCTGGATTGGCAGATATAGTTTCAGGCAAAAGATTATTCGCGGCAAGCAAATCACGATTGGCTTGTGTTGCCATCACCACACCTGCATCCAGCACGCCGCTCAATTCCAACAAGCCGCGTTGAAGTTGCATCAACACAACCGAGTCGTAATACGCTCCCGCGCGAATGTTCCATTTAACAACTGTCATATTTTTCTCACATCCCGTACCGCGACACGCTGCGCGGTGTCGCTTTTGCATGGCGGGCGACATGAATGTCGCGTTACAACGTATGTCATATTTTTCTCACCACCTTTTCAATTTCTTCTGCCCAAGCGAGCAACGCTTCATCCGAGTTCCATTTGCCAACGAGTTGTAATCCCATTGGTAAGCTTTCATCATTTTTTGTAGTGGGAATGTTGATAGCGGGGAAGCCAATTTGAGTCCACGGCAGGCACATCATGGGGTCGCCCGTGGAGTCGAGTCCTTTGGGGGCGGGACCGATGGCTGGAGGGCAAATCCAGATGTCAATTTGGTTGTCGTTCATGGTTTGGGTGATGGAGGCGCGGAAGGAATCGCGGGCGGAGATTAGAGACTGGAGACTGGAGACTTTTTGTCCGCGCCGAATCAGGTCTGCAAATTTTTGCGAATAAAGAGACTCGTGTTTGCCGAACCAGTTCTTGTGAACCTGTGCGGCATCACAAGACATGATGGCGTCGTGGCGGGATTTGATTTCATCAAAATCATCCATGACATGAACATAACGCAATTCGTAATTTGCGCTTAGCAATTTGCACATCTTCTGAAAATGCTCAAGACCTTCTTTAGACATATTTTCCAAATATTTTCCTTCAGGAATTCCAAGAACTGGTTTTGAATCTCTAGTCCCTAGTCTCCAATCTCCAACACCCAATTCTCCAATTCTCCAATTCTCCAACAACACAGAAGCAACTCGCCCCACTGTCTCAACATCGCTCGCAAACGCCCCAACATGATCAAACGTCGGCGAAAGCGGAATGACGCCCGCGCGCGAAATTCTTTCATACGTCGGCTTGAAACCAACCACGCCACAAAACGCGGCGGGGCGAATCACCGAGCCGATGGTCTGCGTGCCAAGCGCGATATCGCAAATTCCCGCGCCAACTGCCGCGGCAGAGCCACTGCTCGAACCGCCTGGTGTGTGATTTGGATTATGCGGGTTGCGCGTGGGACCAGGCGTGAAATATGCAAATTCAGTTGTGACCGTTTTGCCAAGAATCAACGCGCCTGCATTTTTTAGTTTGGTCACACTCGCGGCTTCATTGCCTTGAAGTTCTTCGGCGGGGAGTTTGCTTCCTGCCTGTGTGGTAAAGCCATCCACATGGAAAATATCTTTCACGCCGAGAGTCATTCCAAACAACAGCGGACGGTTTTTCACATCAGGAAATTTCTCGATAAGTTCTTCCGCGTCTTTTTGTAATCGTTCAAAGCGATTGGGTTCGGAGATGAAAGATAAAACATCAGGCTCACGGGAATTGAAGAGAGACTGGAGATTGGAGACTAAGTCTCTCGGCGAGAGTTCGTTGTTGCGGAAGGATTGGGCGGCAGATAAGTTCATAATTTTAGAAAAAATCCGTTGGTCGAGTAGCGAACGCAAGTTGCGAGCGTATCGAGACCAACAGGTAAGCAAAGGGGTTTTGTCATTAGGATTTCACTTGCAACTTGTGGTTTCGATACGTCTTGCGCACGCTTCGACTTCGCTAGCGCTCCGCTCAGCGCGGAGGGCTACTCGACCACCGCAATCTCTAGTCTCCAGTCTCTAATCTCCAATTCTCTACTTCTCCAATTCTCGCATCTTTTCACTCGCCAACTTGACCGCATCCACAATATGCTGATAGCCAGTGCAACGACATAAATTCCCCGAAAGCGCGTGGCGGATTTCATCTTCGGTTGGATTCGGGTTTTGTTTTAGGAAAGGAATCATGCTCATCAAGATGCCTGGGGTGCAGTAGCCGCATTGCAGTCCGTGCGCTTCCCAGAAGGATTGTTGAAGTGGATGCAAATTATCTTTATCTGGCGCAAGCCCTTCGACTGTTGTGAGTGAATGTTCATCTGCTTGAACGGCAAACATTAAACACGATCTCGCCGATTCGCCATCAAGCATGATAGTACACGCGCCGCAAACTCCATGCTCACAGCCGACGTGTGTGCCTGTGAGTCCTAACTCGTGGCGGAGGAAGTCGCTCAGCAACAGGCGCGGCTCAACTTCGCGGATATATTTCTGTTCGTTAACGGTGAGGGTAATGGTATGGGTCATAGTAATCAATTCTCTACTTCTCTAATTCTCTTTTTGCAGGGCGCGCTCTGCCGCAATCTTCAACGCCTTCTTCGTCAACGTCTTCGCCAAATGACGTTGAAAATCAACCGAAGCGTGGATATTCCCAAACGGATTAATTTCTTTTTCGCTCGCATGTAACGCGGCGGATTCAATTAGCTTATCGTTCAACGATTCGCCCACCAAACTTTTCGCGGCTTCAATTGCATCAACGGGTCCGTCACCCGCGTTCAAGTACACCAACTTTGCCGATTTGCATTTTCCATTTTCATCCAACGTCACCAGCGCGGCGACTCCCATCATCGCGTAATCGCCCGCGCGCGGAGCGACTTCCATGAACGACCAGCCTGTGCGCGGCGGCATGAATGGCAATTCGATCTCAACTAAAACTTCATCAGGCTCAAGCGCAGTCGTAAACATACCAGCAAAAAAATCTTTGGCATCCAACCAACGCTCACCCGATTTATTTTTTGCTTTCAATCTCGCGTTCAGCGCCAGCATCAACACGGGCAACTCTGCCGCAGGGTCGGCATTGACGATGCTTCCGCCAATGGTGCCGCGATTGCGAATTTGCGGATGCGCGATATTCGGCACGGCTTCATGTAGCAACGGCGTGCGCTTTTCAATCGTCGCGTCAAATTCCAAATGTCGTTCACGCGCCATCGAGCCGATTCGAATCACATTCCCGTCTTCGCGGATGTAGCTCAACTCTGCCGCGCGATTCAAATCAATCAGCACGCTCGGTTGCACGATGCGAAAATTCATGGCAGGCACAAGGCTTTGTCCGCCCGCTAAAAATTTGGCGGCATCGCCGTATTGACTTTTCAAGGTCACAACTTCTTCGATGGAGTTGGGTGCGTGGTAATCAAAAGATGCGGGTTTCATAAAAGATCCTAGAGAATTGGAGGATTAGAGAATTAGAGATTGGAGACTGGAGACTGGAGACTGGAGATTGGAGATTGGAGACTGGAGACTGGAGATTCTCCGCCTCGTTTTTGATCTCTGGTTGTTTCTGTTTCCTGAAAGTTTGTACGATCTGCGACATAATGGCTAGCGCGATTTCTTCTGGATTTTGCGCGCCGATGTCCAAACCGATCGGGGCGTGGATATTATTGATTTGTGATTCGCTCACGCCGTCGCTTCGAAATCTTTCATTTCGTTTTGCGTTCGTGTTTTTACTTCCCAACGCGCCGACATAAAACGCCGAACTGTTCAATGCCAATTTTATCGCAGGGTCGTCAATCTTTGGGTCGTGCGTCAGGACGGCGATGGCTGTGGACGAATTTATTTTGATCTGTTCAAACGCATCATCAACCCATGCCTGAATCAACCTATCCACATGCGGGAAACGGTTTTCATTTCCCCAAGCCTTGCGCGGGTCAATGAGAATTGTTTGATAGCCAAGCGTTTTTGCCAAAGACACCAATGCAATCGCAATTTGCACACCGCCAACAACTACTAAAGTTGGGGAAGGTTGAATCACATTGGCAAAAACTTCGACACTTTCATTTAACTTGACCCGACGCGACGTAGAGATTTCCGACGACAGACTTAACACAAGCGAGTCCGTTTCGTTGCCGAATGAGCCAGATACGATTTGATTTTCTTGAATCAGAACTTGTTTGCCGAGCGATTCGTCCGCGCCGCCGATCACCGTGATGTGCTTCGTGCTTTCTTCATTTTTGATAACTCTTTTGAGTTCTTGAAAAATTTGCGCGTCCAGCGGCTGGACGAAAACGTCAATGCTCCCGCCACACGCGAGACCAACTTCCCAAGCCGTTTCATCCGCCACGCCGAAATGCAACAATTGCGGATGATTCGTTTTCAGCGTTTGCATCCCCGCTTCGATGACGGCATTCTCCACGCACCCGCCGCTGACCGAGCCTGTGATTTTTCCGCTGAGGGTAAACGCCATGTGCGAACCGACTTTTCGCGGCGCGGACCCCCACGATTGAATCACAGTGGCGAGCGCAATAACATCCCCCTCTTTCTGCCAGTGTTGAATGTCGGTGAGTATATCGCGCATGATCGAAGAGGCTGAAAGCGTTTTCAAACTCCGCGACCGGCGACCAATGAGCGGTTAATGACTGACGCTAAATTGCTGTTCTTCCGTGGAGCCTTTCATGGCGGAGGTGGACACATCGCCGCCGGTCACAGCCATTTGCACCTGGTCGAAATATCCCGCGCCGACGAAGGATTGATGCTTCACTGCGCGGAAACCCATCTCGCGTTCCATTTTGAATTCGTGCTCCTGCACGTTCACAAAGGCGGTCATGCCTGCGCGGGCGTAATTCCATGCCAGGTCGTACATGCTTGCATTGAGGGTATGGAAACCCGCCAGCGTGATGAACTGAAACTTGTAGCCCATGTCGCCCAATTCTTCCTGGAACGCCGCGATCTGCTGGTCGTTGAGTTTGCGCTTCCAATTAAACGATGGAGAGCAATTATACGCCAATAATTTTCCGGGGTGGCTGGCGTGGATCGCCCTGGCAAATTCACGCGCTTCGTCCATGTCGGGCGTGGAGGTTTCGCACCAGATCAAATCCACATACGGAGCGAACTCGAGGGCGCGCGCCACGGCGTACGCCAGCCCGTTTTTGACAACCCAGAATCCATCGGCAGTGCGCTCGCCGCTGAGGTGTTCCTGGTCCACGCGGTCAATATCGCCGCGAATGAGCGTGGCGCCGAGGGCATCCGTGCGCCCAATAAGCACAATGGGCACTCCCTGCACATCCGCCGCGAGCCGCGCCGCAATCAACTTCTGCACAAAATCGTGAATCGGCACCAGCACCTTGCCGCCCATGTGCCCGCACTTCTTCATGGAAGAGAGCTGGTCTTCGAGATGAATCCCCGCCGCGCCCGCCTCGATCATGCCTTTGATCAATTCAAAGGTGTTGAGCGGACCGCCAAAGCCAGCCTCCGCATCGGCAACGATGGGAGCGAAGCAATACACTTCACCATCGCGCCCCTCCATGTGCTGGATCTGGTCGGCGCGGATCAGCGCATTATTGATCCGACGCAACACAGTCGGCACGCTCGTGACCGGGTACAGGCTCTGATCCGGGTACATCGTCAACGCGTCGTTCGCGTCGCCTGCCACCTGCCACCCGCTGAGATAGATCGCCTTCAACCCCGCTTGCACCATCTCCACCGCCTGATTGCCCGTCAACGCGCCAAGCGCGCGAATGAATTTTTCAGCATGAAGCAATTCCCACAAACGTTCCGCTCCCATGCGCGCGATCGTATGATCGTGCTGAAACGTCCCGCGCAGGCGGTCCACTTCCTCGGCGGAATACGGGCGCTTCACGCCCGTCCAGCGCGGACTCTGCGCCCATTCATTCTTTAGTTCCTCGACTGACTTGGGTTGGTATTTGTGGTACATGATCCATTCTCCTTTGTAATTTTTTTAGTCGGGCGAACCAGCCCGCGCGTCGAAGATGGAGAGGCGTAACAAACGAGTCTCAATGAGGAGGGCGGTCAATCCAAATAGTCATAAGCGGGGAGCGTGAGAAATTCGGCAAAGGATGTATCCAACGTGAGGCGGTCGAACAACTGTTTTGCCTCTTCGATTCTGCTCGACGGGTAAGCCTGCTCGCCATACTGGGAGCGAATCTTTCCCATTTCTTCCTCGAGAAAACCGCGATACAGTTCAGCCGTCATCTTGCGCCCGTCTGCAAGCGGCGCGTGGTGATGAATCCATTGCCAGATCTGCGCGCGTGAAATTTCCGCAGTGGCGGCGTCTTCCATCAAGTTATAAATTCCAACCGCGCCCGAACCGCGCAGCCACGCATCCAGGTATTGCAGAGCCACATTGATATTGAGTCGCGCGCCCGCTTCGGTGACGCTGGCGTTTTCGATCTTGAAATCCAAAAGGTTCCCCGCTTCCACCTGGAGATCCTCCCTCAATATTTCTTTTTGATGAGGCTTGTCTTGTAACACTTGATCGAATGCCTGCGCCGCGACAGGCACCAGGTCGGGATGCGCCACCCAGGTGCCGTCGAAGCCGTCGGTTGACTCGCGCTGTTTATCCGCGCGGACTTTTGCCAGCGCAGTTTCATTGACCTGCGAATCTTTTCGACTGGGGATGAACGCCGCCATACCCCCAATGGCGTGAGCGCCGCGCGCATGGCAGGTTTTCACCAGCAATTCGGTGTAGGCGCGCATGAACGGCACAGTCATGGTGATCTGAGAGCGGTCTGGCAGAATGATGTTTGGGTTGTTGTGAAATTTTTTGATGATGCTGAAGATGTAATCCCAGCGACCCGCGTTCAACCCGGCAATGTGATCGCGCAGTTCGTAGAGAATCTCTTCCATTTCGAACGCGGCAAGGATGGTTTCGATCAGCACGGTAACTTTGATCGTGCCGCGCGGCAGGCTCAACGCGTCCTGCGCGAAGTTGAAGACGTCGTTCCACAAGCGGGCTTCAAGATGACTTTCGAGTTTGGGAAGATAAAAATAGGGACCAGAACCTTTTTCGAGCACACGTCGCGCGTTGTGAAAAAAATACAGACCGAAATCGAACAGCGAAGCGGAGATCGGTTTGCCGTCCACCAGCGCGTGCTTTTCAGTGAGGTGCCAGCCGCGCGGGCGAACCATAAGAACAGCCACCCGTTCATTGAGACTATAGCGCTTTCCATCGGGAGAGGTAAAGTCAATTGCCCGTTCGAGCGCGTCGCGCAGATTGATATGCCCCTCGATCATGTTGTTCCATGTGGGAGAGTTGGCGTCTTCGAAGTCTGCCATGAAGACGTTCGCCCCGGAGTTGAGGGCGTTGATTACCATCTTGCGGTCGGTGGGACCGGTGATCTCGACGCGGCGGTTCTGCAGGTCGGCTGGAATCGGAGCGACTTGCCACTCGCCTGCGCGGATGTGGCGGGTGGCTGGCAGGAAATCAGGCATGCCGCCGGCGTCGAGCTCCTCCTGACGCAAAACGCGCGCCCTCAGCAGATCGAGTCGGCGCGCGTGAAATTCCCGTTCAAGTTTTTCGATGAATTGCAGGGCTTCCGTGGTCAGAACTTCATTGAAGCCCGGGGATACTGTGGTCGTTAGTTCCATCAAGATTCCATAATGATCGATTCACTTCTGTTTATTAATGGACGGCAACACTCAAAGAATGTTACCATAATCTCGACGTATAACGAATATCAAGCGCGATATATAAATAGGAATACAGACAACATTGGTATTAATTTCCCGCCTCGCGTGGCGCCGCAAAGTTCGCTTTGCGCTTGCGCTGTGTAATGGAACAGGAGAATGGCAAGGTAAACCTTGCGTTACCCAACGGCTTAATAAATAAAGTTTATAACGCGAGACTGCGTAGCGTCTCGCGTTTCACGCTGTTCTTGCACAAGAGCGACATGAATGTCGCATTACGAGCGCCAAATCAATTTCAACTGCGTAACATCAGTTAATGATCCTCCACCCTTTTCTTCACTTCATCATAGAACATTCCCGCAAGCTTTTGCGAAACAGGCATCATCAATCTTGAAACCAAACTCGCTAATTGACCTGAGACGTTGACATCCGCCGTCCATTCGACGAGGGTGCAATTATCAGGCGCGTCGGACATTTTCATTTCGCTGATCGCGTCGGCGGCGGAGCCTGTGGCGTTGCCGTGCGCTTTGAGTTTTGCAAAATTAGGCTCATCCAATTCGAGAATATCCACGTCGCCGTTGAATTTCGCCTTGACCGAACCCAGCCCAACCGAAACAACCCCGTGATATTTTTTCAGTTTTTCAATTTCTTCCACTTTTTCGACGCCCGGCACACATTGGGCAAGTTGATTTGGGTCGGTGAGAAAATCCCACACTTTTTTGCGCGGGGCTTTGATGATGACATTACCTTTGAGTTGCATGGATGCTCCTGATGAGGCTTGGAGTGTAGCACAAGGGGGAGAGCAAAGTCAACCGGGAGAACAAGGCGTCATATGGCTTTCTCAAAGTCTAGATTGCCGACTCTTTAGTACGCGGATTTCTCGGAACTGACGGATTTTTTCCGTTTTTCACGGAGAGCCCCGTGTTGTCCGCGCGGTCCGTGAACAACAAAAGATTTTGTCAAGCGATAATGAGAAAGCCATACCACTGAGACACGGAGACACCGAGAAGAATAGTTAAAAACTCCGCGACTCGGTGTCTCACCTGTCCCGACGTTCTTTCGGGAGTGGTTCAAAGCGGAGTGAAAGGAGTGCTCGGTTAAATTCTTAATCTGCAATATGTCGCGTCACATAGAGAGACGCTTCGCAGTCTCGCATTACTTTTTCTTTCTCTTCTTCCCCATCCGATATCCCAACCTCATCATCGCGTTCTCATCGTTACGCCAATCTTTCAACACCTTCGCGCGCAACTCGAGAAAAACTTTTCGCCCGCCCATCTCTTCGATCTCTTTTCGCGCGGCAGACCCAATCGCTTTCATCATCGCGCCGCCTTCGCCGATCAGGATTCCCTTTTGTGAATCGCGCTCCACAAAGATCGTCGCGCCGATGTATAACATTCCATTCTCGCGCTCTTTGAACTCGTCAATCCGCACGCCCACGCCATGCGGCACTTCCTCGCGCAGTTTATGCAAACACGCCTCGCGGATTAAGTCCGCGGCGATGTCGCGCTCGTACGAATCGGTGACTTGATCCTCCTCGAACTCGGGCGCGCGAAACGGACTCAATGACACGAGTAACTCGATCAACTCATTCAGATTCTGATTCTGCGCGGCGGAGATGGAAATGACTTTCGTGTCTTTTCTTAGGGACGCCTGATACGCTTCGAGATTCCGACTCAACGCCTCAGCGGGGATCAAGTCCATTTTGTTCGCGGCAAGCACAAGCGATGTCCGACGCGCGAGTTTGTTGAGCAGGAGTCCGATCTGCGCGTCCTCTTCCGTCGGTCTGACCGATCCATCCACCAGCCAGAGGATCACATCCATGCCTTCAAACGCGTCTTCGGCTTCACGATTCAAAAATTCACCAAGTTTGTGCCGCGCTTTGTGGATGCCGGGCGTGTCCACGAACACGAGCTGGTACTTATCACTCGTGAGAATCCCCAATTGACGTTTGCGCGTGGTCTGCGGCTTCGGCGACACCGCCGCGATCTTCTGCCCCAACAACGCGTTGACCAGTGTGGACTTGCCCACATTCGGGCGACCGATGATAGCAACATAACCTGTTCTGAAATCGTTCATTTGATTCTTTCGTAAATGCGGATGGTGGGATTGGCTATCGCAACCTGCACTTGCGGCAGATACCACGGCAGGGAATAACTGAACTCTGCGATGAGATGATAATGCTCAGTCTTGCCTGTGGCAAGTTGTTTAAAAAATTCACATTCATTCGGGAGTTGGTTGCACACGCGCGAATCGTTGAAGCGGCTGGCGGTGAAACTGTCCACGATCAGGTAGTCGGTGCCGCGCTCGAGCAAACCCTCTTCGGCTTTGTTGAACTCGTAAGGCTTGTTGGTGGGAGGCGTGTCCGTCGCGCCCATTTGAATATGAAGCGGGTAATTATGCTCGCGCTCGAAAAAACCGTCGGCATAGTTGGGCGGATAATTGGTGTGTTCGAGCGATGTGCCGGGGCGCAGAGTCTTCATAAATTCAGTCGCAGGGATACGCGCGTCGTGGATGAACAACAACGCAATGCTGACCATCCGCGCGAAGGAATACAACACAACCGCGCCAACGATGATAATGACTGCCGTTGAATAGATCGGCTTTCCGAATTGCTTGACGCCCATATACATTTCAAAAACAAAATATGCCGCGAGGATGGCGAGCATGGGCATGAACGTTAGAAGATAACGCGGTTGGTAGTTGTACGAGATCATGATGGGGAGATCGAGGAAGAAAATTCCAAGCAGGAGAATGCCGAAGAAGCCTGCTTGTGAAGTTCGGCTTAATTCCTTGTGGCGATATTCTTGAATCACGCGATAACAAGCCCAAATCACTGCGGTGATAAATATAAAGTACAGCGCTGTTCCTAACGTGCTTTGCGCCATCGGGAATTGACCGGCGAATCCGCGCGCGCTGCCCTCGTGTTGTCCCCACGTTGCCTGCCATTCGAGCGCGGCAAAGACTCGTTTGAAGAAGTACGCCATCCACGTCAATGCTTTGGGGGTGCCGAGGGCGAATCCTAAAAAGGCGAGCGCGCCGCTGATGAAGAGTGTTTCGCCGATGGCGAACCATTCTTTTTTTAGATTCTTGAATTGCAGGATGATGTAAATAAGAAGAAGCGCAGGGATCAAACCTATCCCTGTGTATTTGCTCGATGCCGCCATACCCACCGCGAAAAAGGACGCGTATAACCAGCCGCGACGGTCAGTCCTCGCATAGTTAACAATGAAGAGAGCCGAAAGTGTGATGAAGAAGACGGTGTAGGTGTCGTTGTGCGCGAAACGCCCGTTGAACGAGAGTTCGCTGACGCACAAGAGGAAGAGTCCGCTTAAGCCTGCGAGGGACGCGCTCCCTCCCGCGCGGCGGACAATGCTGTACGTGAGAGGAATCGTCCCGCCTGCAAGAACAGCCGAAAGGACGCGCGAAGCGGTCAGGATTTCACCATCCGAATATCCCAGCGTGAGGATGATCTTCCCCAGGTAATACATCGCATATTGCGGCAGGTCGGGATAGTTAAAGTTGATTTCGCTGAACTTCCACTCGCCGTACAACGCCTTGATCGAGCGGACAACGATCTCGTCAGGGTGCCACGGTCCCCACGCAATGCCGGGCAGGGTGAAGCCAAGGAATACCAGGAACAACGTAAGCGGAATGATGAATTCGTGTTTTTCAACAAACGTTTTTGCGGGTTTTAGAATCATTTTGCGGGTTGAACTTGTTTTGTGGATTTCCAATTGACAACTACGAGACTGAGAATGATCAACAGGGAGCCAGCCAGCAACTGCCATGAGAGATGTTCGTTCAAGAATAACACACCAAGGATCACTCCGCCAACCGGAAAAAGATACGTGACAAGCGTGGCGCGGGTGGGACCGACCTCGTGAATGAGATACCAAAGCATAAGCACTGCCAAGCCCGAACCAAGGATGCCCAGCCAAAGGATCGCGATCCAAGTCAGGGGGAGCGACGGGAACTCGAAAGGTTTTTCTGCAAGTGGACCAACGATCCACATGAAAATGGCGGAGGTAAGGAGGAGCATCGCGCCGCGCGCAGTTCCCTCCACGTGCTGAGTAAATTTGCGTCCGAACACGGCGCTCCCGGCGTAGAAAATGGAGGCGAGGATCACCGCCGCCTGCCCGATGACTGAACTCTGAGCGCCTACGGCGAGATCCTCGCTCAGGAGGACAACCGTCCCTACAAAGCCGATCAACAAACCAAGCGTTTTTTGCACGGTCATTTTGTCGTCTTGCAGAACGAAATGGGCAATGAAGATGGTGAACAGCGGAGTAGTCGCGTTGAGGATGGATGCGACCGCCGAGTCAATCGTCTGTTCGCCCCATGAGATGAAGAAGATGGGAACGGCAAGGCTGGCGGGTCCGAGAACGGCAAAGATGAGCCACGTTTTCAGGTCGCGGGGCCATTCCACTTTTTGATAGACGCCGATGGCAACAGCCGTAACCGCGCCAAACAACATGCGGAAGGCGGTCAACGCCATCGGACCGATCTCCTGCACGCCGATCTTGATCCACAAGAAAGAGGAACTCCAGATCGCGCCAAGGGTGATGAAGACGAGCCAGTGTTTTGGTTTCAAGTTATCTCCTATATGTCATTGCAAGGGTGTTGTTGCCGAAGCAATCTCCGCCAAAATTTGCGCGAATGGAACTACGATGGATGGGTTGAGCAAATTATTTCGCGCGGCATATTCTACAAGACCCGCGCAATTGTGCCAACCCATTTCTTGCTATTTTCCGGCGTTCACGTTTTTGACGGGAAACGCTTTTTCAAACACAAAGGCTTGCATTGACGGTTCGTCTTTCGCTCACCGTGTCGAAATGGCACGACGGTCACAAAGGAAAAAACCAAGGAATCCAGATTTCCCCCCCTTTGTGTACTTTGTGTCCTTCGTGGTGAAGCGCTGTCCCGTGAATTACGGGAGACCCTATTTTCCTTAACCCCTATCCATCCGCGCGTCGTCCCGCATGAGCCTCAAATCTCGCATGGCACTAGAAAAAAGGTGATGGTAAGATAGACCATCAAACCAACGGGAGCCTGAATGGAATCCATCGGCAAGAACGTCTATATCGAAGACAAATACCTCGGCGTCACGCTGGGGGTCGTCAGCCAGCCGCGCGGGCTGGTGTTGATCGACGCGCCGCCCTCGCCCGAAGACAGCCGCATGTGGCGCGCCTCGCTCATGGGCATGGGCAACGGACCCGAACGCATGCTAGTCAACCTCGATTCGCACCCCGACCGCACCCTCGGCGCGCGCGCCATGGATTGCACGGTCATCGCCCACGAACAGACCGCGCTCGCCTTCCGCAACCGCCCCAACACCTTCAAAGCCCAGGGCGAGGAGACCGGCGCAAATTGGGAGGCGATACCGGGTCTGGGTAGTGTGCGCTGGGCGCCGCCCGAGATTTCCTTTGTCGATCAACTCTCACTGCACTGGGGCGAAACGCCCATCCGCCTGGAGAGTCATGCGGGTCCCACGCGCGGGGCGATTTGGGCGATCCTGCCCTCGGAACGAATCGTCTTCGTCGGCGACTCAGTATTAAAGGGTCAGCCTCCCTTCCTCGCCCATGCCGACCTCGCCGCATGGATTCAATCACTCGACCTCCTGCTCAGCCCCGCCTACAAAGGCTACACCGTGATAAGCGGGCGCGGCGGCGTGGTCGCCTCCCAGAACATCAAAGCGCAGGCAGAAATGCTCAAACGCATCTTCGACAAATTCGATAAACTCGGCAAAAAACGCGCCCCCATCGCCTCTGCCGATAAACTCGTCGAACAATTCATCAAGGATTTCAAACCACCCGTCGCGCGGAACAAACAATACGCCCAGCGCCTGCGCTACGGATTGCATCAGTACTACATCCGCAATTATCACTCCTCCTCGCGTCATATGATGGATGAATGATGAACGCGCCGCAACCTCTCCTCGAAGTCACTCGCGGCAAGGTTGTCGAAGCCGTTCACTACGGCTCCATTGCGGTAGTCGATTCTCACGGCAAATTGATCGCGTCGTACGGCGACCCTCGCGTGGTCGCTTTTTTGCGCTCCAGCGCCAAACCGTTCCAGGCGATCCCCTTCGTGGAGCGCGGCGGCGTGGAGCATTTCAAGTACGCCGAGGCTGAACTTTCCATCTCATGCGCGTCGCACATCGGAAGCGCCATGCACGCGCAAACCGTGGCGGCGATGCAACGGAAGATCGGCATCGAAGAATCACAATTGCAATGCGGCGCGCATTTGCCCGACGACGCGCCCATGTTCAAAGAGTTCATCACCAGCGGTCGCGCTCCCACAGCCAACTTCAACAACTGCTCGGGCAAACACACCACCATGCTGGCGTACGCGAAACTGCGGGGCTATTCGCTAGACGATTACCTCGACATCGACCACCCGCTCCAGCAGGATATCCTCGCTTCGTTCTCCGATGTATGCCTGATCCCCACCCCCGACATTTCCCTCGGCGTGGATGGATGCTCCGCGCCCAACTTTGCGATTCCCCTTTTCAATGCCGCCCTCGGCGTGGCGCGTTTATGCGACCCTCGCGCGCTAACCGAACCGCGCGCATCAGCCTGCCGCAAAATTACCGCCGCGATGATGGCTCACCCCGAAATGATCAGCGGCTACGGCGAATTCGACCAACAATTGATGAAGACCGGGGAGGGAAAGATACTCTGCAAGCGCGGCGCCGAGGGATTTCAAATTGTCGGCTTGATGCCCGGCGCGTTGGGAAACGATTCACCGGGCATGGGCATCGCTTTGAAAGTGACGGACGGCGATCCGTCGCGCATGGGCGGCAATCTCAATTGGAGCAGTCGCGCGCGCCCGGCAGTGATGCTTGAAGCCCTGCGGCAACTTGGCGCCCTCTCCACCAAGCAGGAGCAGGCTCTGGCGGCGTTCGGACCCGCGCTCAAGGTCAAGAATCACCGGGGGATCGTTACAGGGCAATCTCAGCCTGTCTTTGAATTTTAAGCTTGTGCCGCAAAGCTCGCTTTGCGGTTGGGTTTGCAAGAGTTGGCGTCAGATTTTTCTTACAAAACACAAAACGGTCTCGCGGACATTTCGCCCGAGACCGTTTTTATCATCCTCACCCCTCCACCAACATCCACGCTGGATCTTCGATCAATTCTTTCACTTGAACCAAGAACTGCACGGCTTCGCGTCCGTCCACGATGCGATGATCGTAACTGAGCGCCACATACATCATCGGACGAATGACGACCTGTCCATTTTCAGCGACGGGGCGTTCTTCGATTTTGTGCAAGCCCAAAATACCGACTTGTGGAAGATTCAGAATCGGCGTGCTGAGCATGGAACCGAACACGCCGCCGTTCGTGATCGTGAACGTGCCGCCGCGCAAATCCTCAACCGATAGCGAGCCATCGTTCGCCTTTGTCGAAAACGCTTTCACTTGTTTTTCGATCTCGGCAAAAGAAAGCCGATCCGCGTCGCGCAACACAGGCACGACCAAACCTTCCTCGGCTCCGACCGCGATGCCGATGTCGTAATAATTTTTCAACACGATATCGTCGCCTTGAAGTTCCGCATTGATACGGGGGAAAGCCTTCAACGCGCTGATGCTTGCCTTCGTAAAGAACGATGTGAATCCCAGTTTGATTCCATAACGCGCCTGAAACGCCTCGTTGCGTCGGCGGCGCAAGTCCATCACCGCGCTCATGTTGATTTCGTTGAACGTCGTCAACATGGCGGTGGATTGACTCGCTTCGAGCAGACGCTGAGCGATCGTGCGCCGTCTGCGGGACATGCGCTCACGTTCTTCCCGCCGTGAAGCGGAGTCAACGCTCGCGGCTGGACTCGGCTTGGCAGGCTGTTTCGCCGCCTCGCTCCCCGCCGACGATTGCTTCTGCACAAAATTTTCCACATCCGATTTTGTGACGCGACCATCGGGTCCCGTTCCGCGCACTTGATTCACATCCACGTTTTGTTCGCGCGCAACACGCGAAGCGACAGGCGTCACTTGCGGGGTCTGCGGCTGGGCGACTTGGGGTTTTTCTTGCGGCGTGGAAACGCTCGCTACGGGCGGCGCAGTCTGCGTGCCTGCGCTGAGCTGTGTCGAAGTGTCGGGTTTTGAAGCGGGCTGTTTTGCGTCCTCATTGATCGAGCCCAACACGTCGCCGACTTTCACATCCTGCCCTTCGCCAACTTGAATCTTCGCCAGCACGCCCGATGCTTTCGCGCCGACTTCAAGATTGACCTTGTCCGTTTCCAACTCCACGAGCGCCTCGCCCGCTTCGACGAAGTCTCCCTCTTTTTTCAGCCACGCGCGGACGGTGGCTTCAATAACCGATTCACCCATTTCAGGAACAACAATTTCGATGGACATATCAACCTCTCTCGATGCTCACGCTTTGGGTTTGCGCCTGTTCATCAAATTTGAGCGCGCGTTGCACCAAAGCCTTTTGATTAATTCTGTAAAGTGTAGACGAACCTTCGGCAGGACTCGAACTTTCGGGTCTGCCGACATAATACAGCGGAATTTTGTTGAGCAGTTGTTTCAAGCGCGGACGGAGGAAATCCCATGCGCCCATGTTCATCGGTTCTTCCTGCAACCAGATAACTTTCTCGAGCGACGAATATCCATTCAACAATTCCTCGATGGCTTGCAGAGGAAGCGGATACAGTTGTTCCATTTTGACGATGGCAGTGTTCTTGCTTTTCTGCCGCTCTTCATCGCTGACCAGATCGAGATACACGCGACCACTGCACAGAATCAAATTTTTGATCGCTTTATTATTTCGTTTTGTTGTCGGCTCTTCGAGTAACGGTTGCCAGTGCCCATTCGCCAGTTGATTCGGTGTGGAAGCCGCAAGCGGATGCCGCAAGAATCCTTTCGGCGTGAAGATGGTCAGCGGCAACGGGTCGGTCTTCAACAGCAATGCCTGTCGGCGCAGTAAATGGAAATATTGCGCGGCAGTTGTCGGTAGGGCGACGCGCATGTTCCCCGCCGCCGCCAGATTCAAAAAGCGTTCGATACGCGCGGACGAATGATCGGGCCCCATGCCTTCGTTGCCATGCGGAAGAAGCAATACTAATGAAGGAGTCAGCCCCCATTTTGCGCGACCAGAAAACAGCAGTTCATCTAACACGGTTTGAATGTTGTTTGCGAAGTCGCCGTATTGCGCTTCCCACAAAACAAATCGCTCGGGAGCCTGAATGTTATAACCGATCTCAAAACCAACAGGTCCCGCTTCGCTGACGGGCGTGTTGTAAATTTCAAACGAGGCTTTCGCTTGCGGCATGGATTGCAGCGGCGTATAAGTTTGATTCGTTTCTGAATCATAAAAAACAGCGTGACGCTGGCTAAACGTCCCGCGCGCCGAATCCTGACCCGTCATGCGGATCGCGATGCCGTCCTCCAAAATGGAGGCGAATGCTAATTCTTCGGCGGTCGCCCAATCCACACTGGGCGCGTCGGCGTCATCCAAAACGGTACGGCGTTTTTCCATCGCGCGACGCAATTTTGAATTCGGATGAAAGTCGGCGGGGAATTGCAACAGCGACTCGTTCAGATTTTTCAGACGCCCGATCAGAACAGCCGTGTGTGCCTTTTGCGCCGCTTTCGGCGGAGGCATCGTTGGGACGGGTTCTTGCAAGGCGCGTTCCGCGTCCAGTTTTTGGTTGATCTCCTGCAAATTGTTCAAATACTTTTGCAGAAGTTGTTCAGCCTCCGCAGATTGGAGGCTTCCTTCGCTTTCCAATTTTGCCGCCCACAATTTTCTGACGGGAGGATGCGAATCGATCTTGGCGTACATCGTCGGCTGGGTGAAGCGCGGCTCATCGCCTTCGTTATGTCCGTGACGGCGATAACCGATCAGGTCAATGACAAAATCCTTGTGGAATTTCTGGCGATAGGCGATGGCTGTGTATGCGGCTTCGAAACAAGCCTCGGGTTCATCGGCGTTGACGTGGATGACGGGAATCTCGAATCCCTTTGCGAGGTCGCTGGCGAAAATACTGCCGCGCGATTCTTTTTCTGTCGCGGTGAATCCGATCTGATTGTTGGCGATGATGTGCAGGCTTCCGCCTGTCGAATAGCCCGACAGTTGAGAGAGGTTGAGCGATTCGGCGACAATTCCCTGCCCGACGAACGACGCGTCGCCGTGAATCAGGATCGGCAGTGATGCGTTCATCGAAATTTTCGGCGTTCCAGCATGATCCACTTTGCTGTTCGCGGCGCGCGACATGCCCTGGATTACGGGGTCAATCAATTCGAGATGACTCGGGTTCGCCGCCATGCGCACATCCAACTCGGCATGACGCGCTCCCTCTTGCAAGGCTTTGAATCCGCCCGCGTGATATTTCACGTCGCCCGTCCAGCCCAGCTCGTCCCATGTGCGCGAGCGGTCCTTCGGGTCTTTGAACTCTGCCAGAATTTGCTCATACGGTTTTTGGAGGATGTGCGCCAGCACGTTCAATCGTCCGCGATGCGCCATGCCGATCAGAACCGTGCCGACATTCTCGCGCGCCGCCTCGCTGATGAGCTCGTCCAGCATCGGGACGAGCATGTCGAGTCCTTCGATGGAAAAACGAGTCTTTGCGGGATAGATGCGGTTGAGGAACACTTCGAAGGCTTCGACCTGGCTGAGGCGGTCGAGGAGGCGCGTCGAGTCCATCCTTTGTTTCGGCGAGCGGAAGCGCCCCGACTCGGCAACTTCCTGCAACCAGTTGCGTTCTTCGGGATTGCGTACGTGACCATAATCATAGCCAATTGCGCCGCAATAGATCGAACGCAAACTCTCGATTGCTTGCGAAGCATTTTCGGCTTGGTGATCGCCGCGCAGTTTCACCAAGTCTGGAGGGAGGTGTGAGAGATCACCTGGATTTAGATCGTGGAAATCCAACATCAGGGTTGGATACGTCGCTGGGGATGTGTTCAGAGGATCGAGTTTGGCGACCAGATATCCCTGCGAACGAATCGCTTGCGCCAGCGTCACGGCGCCGATCAGTTTGCGCAGGTCGATCCCCGAAGCGGGCGCTGATTCTTGAATCGCAGGCGGAGTCCACTGACTGAATAAGCGGCGGGTGGATTCGTCTACCGCGTCGGGATTCTTTTGATAGCGGTCGTACAGTTCAAGGAGATACCCGTAATTGGGACCGGGAAATTCGTGTTCAAAATTCATGCGCAATGTGCCTGCGAAATATTTGCCTCAGCAATGAAATGGAACATTCGGTTATTTTTGAGCGAGCGGCGAACCGTGCAGGATGCCGAGAAAGATCAGCTCATCGATCGCGCGGATGGAGTGATTTTCGCCCGCATCGAATATGAGGAGCGTGTTGGGTCCGCAAGTTTGCTCGGCGCCATCGCCGCCAGTAAAGACGCCCTGCCCCTGTAAGATGATTGCGAAAAACGGCGAACTGGGCGCGTTGTGTTCGCGGATGGATTGATTCGGCTTTAGGGTAAAGAGGATCGCGCGTCCCTCCCGGTCAACGTGAAGCGGTTCGGCGCGAGGGTCTGTATCTCCAAATTGCAGGTTGTCGAATAGATTTATGGTTTTCATTTTTTATTCCTTTTCAAAGTAACTGTTCACTTCGGTATAGGTCGGGATGTCTTGCGCGAAGCTGTACGTCCCATGCTGTTTGAGTTCCTCGGCGATGCGCGCCACCAGCGACATGGTCGCCCGCATCGGGATGGACCCGAAACTGACTCGCGCCACCCCGAGTTGTTCCAACTCCGCGATGGTCAGGCTTCCGTGCCTGGCGAGAATGTTGAGCGGCGCGTTGATTTCACGGACGAGAGCGGCGATGGTTTCCTTATTATCCACGCTAATGGCAAAAATGCAATCCGCTCCCGCCTCGCGGTAGGCGTTCCCGCGTTGGATGGCTTGAGCCAAAAGCGTTTTGTCCTTCGCGTCGAATATTTCGTACACGTCGGTGCGCGCGTTGATGACCAGCGGAACACCGAATTCATCCGCTGTTTGCCGAACGGTTTTGATTCTTTCCACTTGCAGGGAAATGTCTGCCAATGGATGCGACTTGTCCAGCGTTCCATCTTCCAGATTGATTCCGATGGCGCCTGCTTCGAGAACGAGACGCGCGGTCTCGGCGATCTCTTCGGGCGTGTTGCCAAATCCCGCTTCCATATCCGCGCTGACGGGAAGCGCGACCGAGTTTGCGATTCGTTGAACCGCTTCCAGCATGTCGGCGCGACTCATCCGTTCGCCATCAGGGTAGCCGTATGCCGACGCGATGCCCGCGCTGGTGGTGGCAATCGCGTCGAACCTCGCCCGTTCGAACACTTTGGCAGAGGCGGCGTCCCAGGCGTTAGGCAAGACCAAAATTTGCGAACCGTGATGCGCGCCTCGAAAACGTTCGGCTTTCTTACGTTGATCTTCTTTATTCAGGTTGGAGGTTGAGGGCATGATCGTTATCCTTTGATGGCTCTTCCGTTTTGGGCGGGATTGCAACGCGCGCAAAGATCCTTTGCCACGGATTGACACGGACTGCCGCTGCTTGGCGCGGCGTCACGAATTTTTAGACCAATCCGCGCGGCGCCATGGCGACAAAATCTGCGGCTGAGGTTTTGAGATTTCCCGTAAAAACAGTAGAGCCCATTTTGTTAAACGTCCCGAAGGCGTTGAAAAAACCTTCGGGACGTTTAACGGCTATGCGGCTTCCCGTTCGCAGTACAACTGCGAACGAACAAAAAATACCTGTTAGGCAGACGCGGCGACGCGGCTGATCTTCACGCGCCACACTTCGGGACCTTCTTCAAGGTATTCCCAGCCGAACAAGCCGCCGCGCTCGTGCGAGAATTGATAGAAGAGCGGCTTCGGGTCGTGGTCATTGACGAGGGTGAAGAACTCGCCTTCTTTCAACGCGTCGAAGGTTTGGAAGATCTTCGGGTGGCGTTCGCGCGGGGGAATTTCGCGCACGTCTAACGTGGTTGTGCTTTCGGACATGGTGTATGTCTCCTTTTGGTGTAATTTTAAAATCGGCAATTCGCTTTTGCGAAATCCCGTTTTTAACTAGACTAGTACGGCAAGGTTCACCTTGCCATGTAACGCAAAGTGAACTTTGCGTTACTTCAACCTTTTCTCTAAAAACGCTTTGAGCGCCAGCGCGTTATTATGTTCCAAATCGCGCGCGCTATACAATAAAGTCACATCGCCTTTTTGCGCGGCATCCACAATAACTTGCCACTCAGCGGGGTTGGCTTTCAGTTCGGCTTGATAGCGCTTCTGAAACTCTGCCCATTTGAGCGGATCGTGGGCGAACCAATTTCGCAGGTCGGCGCTCGGCGCGACGTTCTTCAGCCACGCTTTCATTTTCAGCGCTTCTTTTTTCATGCCGCGCGGCCACAAGCGCTCGACGAGAAAACGAGTCCCGTCGCTTTTTGCGGCAGATTCGTACACGCGTTTTGTCTTTAACATGATCACTCCTTTGTAAGAGACGAAATACCGGAGCGCGGATTTCAGCCCGCCTAGGGAGCGGACTGAAGTCCGCGCTCCGGAGTTACCAAACCTTTCTCTGCCAAACTTTTCAACAGCAGATGAAAATAAATCAGCCCGCCGAATCCATCCCAGCGGCTCAACACTGCGCGTGTGTTGGCATAAGTCATCTTGCCAGACAGCCCCAGCCACTTTTGCAAGTTGTTGCGCGCGCCCACATCGTCAGCGGGAAAGATGCGCGTACGACCCAGCCCGCGCAGTAAAACGTATTCCGCCGTCCAACGCCCCACGCCTTTCAACTCACACAGCCGCGCAACCGCTTCTTCATCATCTAATGTAGCGATCTCATCCAAATCAAGTTCGCCGCCCACGATCAGGCGCGAGATGCTCGTGATGTAGCGGGCTTTCTGATAACTGAAACTCATCTGGCGCAAGTCTTCAAGATCGGCTCTCGCCAAATCCTGCGGGCGCGGAAAAGCGCGGACGGTCCCATCTTCCGTTTTGAGCGCCAAGCCATACGCTTCGGTCAGGCGGTTGAGCAGGCGGATGCCCATCGTCAGAGTCAACTGCTGGCAGGCAATCGCATTGACCAGCGCCTCAAACGGAGTCAACAAACGCGGCGGCTTCATGCCTTGAAATTGATTCGCAAGCGGCTTGAGCCATGAATCCTTTTTGCTCAGGCGATAAAACTTCCGCAAGTCAATCCTGATTCCGAGCAAACGCTCCAACGCGGCTGTGACCTGATTCTCCAAACTGGAAGTTAATCGCGCTCCTGTCACGGCCACGCGCAGGTTTTCGCCAGGTTGAGTCACCGCGATTTCAAACGGCTTATCGTCCGCGATCAACACGCGCCGATAAGTTGTCCCGTCCCAGCGGTCGAAGAGATTATCGGGGCGGCGACGCAGAGTCCAAACGGTGAGATCCAGCCGAAACGGAGGAACAGGCTGAACATCAAGAAAGATGCGTTTTGTCAATTCATCAACGCGCATTCTTTTGCGGTTCGTATCCTAACGCTTTTTCGAATAAGTCGCGCGCGGCTTCGTAACAACCTTCGCCGCAACACGGCAGTTTGCCAATCGAAACAATTTTATAATTCTGTATCTTTGGGTACGACATCTTATGAATCAGTTTTGTGCCGTCGCTCAACATGGCGGTGGGCGTTCCACGCACGCCGAATTTTTCCTTGCCGAGTTTACCTTCCGCCAAGATGGCGGCGCGGGGTTCGTCGCTGTTGAAGAGGCGGGTGAAGCGCTCCATGTCCAAATTCGCTTCGCGCGCGAGATCGAGCATCACTTCGCGCTTGCCGATATTGCGTCCCTCGGCGAAGAACGCGCGGCGGATTCGCAGATCAAAGTCGCGTCCAACAGACTCGCCTTGCTGAAACGCGCACCAGGCCGCGTCGAAGGCGGGAAGCGTGGTCGTGGGGAAGTCGTCGGAAAACGGTTTGAACACGGCTTTTGGTTCTTGAAGCGCCGCAAGCCAAATTTCCAATTCAAGTTCTTTTCGGTCCGGCGGACCGCCGCCATAGACCTCCAACGGGAAAGCCCGCTCCACCAAACGGACGCGCCCTTCATATTCAGGCGCAATTTTGTGCAGGCGCACGGCCGCAACATAGCACCAAGGTCAATAATATTCCGCCCATTCCCAAATTTCGGGGATATTTTTTTCGGTCACAGTTTATTCCTCCTAGAAAAGCGCTATTCTATTTTTTTCGTAACTACTCAGCCTCGGAACATGTCGCTGCGAGGCTCTCTTGGTTTTGCCGAAGCAGTCTCCCCATACCGGGAGATTGCTTCCCTTCGACAGGCTCAGGACAGGCGTCGGGAACCCGAAAAAACATCGGGGCAGGCGAGCAAGAGCCTCCTCGCAACGACATGCCTGAGCAGTTACTTTTTTTCAGGATTTACGCATATCGAACTTCGTTAGCGCAAATAGATTTGCATTTCATCCCGCGCGCTGCCGGCTGGCAGTTTGAAAGATTCAACCGCCCATTCCTCAAAGGAATTTGGATGAATTGAATTGAACAAGGTCGATTATATCATGATATTTATGATATTTATGATAAAAAATACTGGCTCTCTGGGAATTGCGTGATTGTTACGCCAGCAGTTGCACTGCTGGCGGGCGGCAGTGCAACTATCGCCGGAACTGGCGGTTCATCAGGGCAACTCGTAAAGACCCAAAATACTGCGGTGATTTACGCTTTCAAAACCGTCACGTTGACGGCGACACGATCTGCCCGCTCAACGGGGCTGGTTACCGCCAGAGGGTTTGAAGGATCCCTTGTGGGATTCCTGTAGCGCCTCCCTTTTGCCCGGCTATCGCTCATTCCTTTGCAAACCACACGCGGTGAAAAATTCGGAACGGAGCGCGGGATCGTCCGCAAAATGCCCGCGCCAGACGGTGGTACGCGTGATCGGCGAAATTTCGCGCACGCCGCGCATCTCCATGCACAGGTGATGCGCCTCGAGGTACACCGCCACCCCATGCGGATGAAGCATGGCTTCGAGCGTGTCGGCGATTTGCTGACCGATCCGTTCCTGCACGGAGAAACGCTTGGCAAAGAGCCTCACGAGGCGCGTCAATTTGGAAATGCCGACGATGTTCTCGTGCGCGATATAACCAACATACGCCATCCCATAAAATGGAAGCGCGTGATGCTCGCACAGCGCAAAAAAAGGGATCGGACCTTCGATCACTTGACTCAGATGGCAATCGGGTTCGCCGCGGCATTCCGTATCGAAAACGCGCAGTAATTTTGGGTCGCCGTCGTAGCCTTCGGTGGAATCGTAGAGCGCTTTGATAAAGCGGCGCGGCGTATCTTTCGTGGCGGCTGTGTTCAAATCCAGCCCAAAGGCGGAAAAAATTTCCGCGGCATAGCCTTCAAACTTGTGGAATTGCTCGTCTGATATTTGACGCGCCTGAAGTTTCATGGCGGTTTGATATTCGACGTCTTCGGGATCGTCATGGATGTTCATTGTTGTTCTCCTTGCTCCCTGATTTTGAATTCATATCACAATTTCCCGATGGAACTACTCACATCGACATAGCGATATGTTAATTTCATGGACGAGTCCTGCGGTGATTTTCTTATCATCACGCGGCTGGTTGACACGGTGAATGGGCGCGCTACAAGTATGTAAATGGGTTTCACCACAGGCAGGAAACCCTAACTACTGAGACACGGAAGCACGGAGAAAAGCAATTAATAAAACTCCGCGACCCGGTGTCTCTGTGGTTGGTCTGTAGAGCTACCTACAACCTTTGAGCGCTCCCCGGTAATTGGGGAGTGTCCAGAATCGAAGACATAGCTCGTCATTGCGAGCCGTTCTTTGGCGAAGCAATCTCAGGATTTAGTCATAAGATTGCTTCGTCGGGAAGAACATCCTCCTCGCAATGACGGAAATCTACTTTCTTAATTGGACACTCCCGTAATTGAACACTGGTCATCTTCTCGCCAAATCAAGTACAATAACGCCAATCAATCAATTGGAGAGAATCAAATGGTTACTGTTCGTTCTGATGTTTTCAAGATCGGCGATACCTTCGCCACGCTGTTGGGCGATGAAGTCAACGTGGGAGATACGGCTCCCGCCTTCACGTCAGTTGTACCGGGGTGGGGACGCGTGAATCCGCTGGAAGAATCAAAAGGAAAGGTGATCATACTTTCCGCCGTGCCGTCGCTCGATACGGATGTCTGCGACCGCGAGACGCGCCGCTTCAATGAAGAAGCCGCGAAACTCAGCGAGGATATTATTATCTACACCATCAGTTGCGATTTTCCGATGGCGCAAAAACGCTGGTGCGGCGCGGCGGGCGTGGATAAAGTGAAAGTTGTTTCGGATGTGGTGGACGCGGAGTTCGGAGTCAAGTATGGCGCGCTGATCAAAGAACGCCGCTACTTCCGCCGTTCGGTGTTCATCGTCGGACGCGATGGAAAACTCACCTACGTGAAATATTTGCCTGTCCTCGGTGAAGAACCGAATTACGATGAAGTCATTCAAGCCGCGAAGCAGGCGTTAGGATAATTTATTCAGCCCTCGCTTATGCGGGGGCTTTTTTCAAATGGAGGCACAGCATGAATCTCAATGAGCAGTTCGAACAATTTCGACAATCGCCGACGGTGGCAATGGGCGACCGCATTTCGGCGCTCAAAGCGAGCGGGAAAAAAATCATCGGCTTGCAACAGGGCGATCCCGATTTTAAAACTTCGCAAGCGGTGATTGACGTTGCATGCAAAGCCTTGCAAGAAGGATTGACTCATTACGGACCTTCACGCGGCAGACCAGACCTTCTCTCTGCCATCGCCAGCAAGTTGACGCGCGACGAAGGCGTTTCGTACGATCCCGCCTCCGAGATCATCGTCACGCACGGCGGCATCCACGCGTATTTTTCGGCGATGCAATCCATTTTGAATCCCGGCGACGAGGTGTTGATCCCCGACCCCACGTGGGCGACTCACGTCAACCTTGCGATGATGCTGCGCGCGGAAGTGACCCGCGTCCCCGCCCCCGTGGAAGATGGATTCATCCCTTCGTTCGACTCGTGGGCGCGGGCTGTCTCGCCGAAGACGCGCGCGATCGTGTTGAATTATCCCAGCAACCCAACGGGCATCGTCCCTTCGCGCGAGTATTTGCAAAAGTTGCAAGATTTTGCAAAAGAGCATGATCTGTGGGTTATCACAGACGAAGTCTACGACAGTTTATATTTCGAGGAGAAGCCCACTTCGCTGGCGGCAATCGAAGGCGCGAAAGAACGGACGTTGATCATACAGAGCCTCTCGAAAACATACGCGATGACCGGCTGGCGCGTGGGTTTCCTCGCCGCGCCGAAGTCGGTGATCGAAAATGCAGTGAAGGCGGGACAAAACTCCATCACGTGCGTCGCGCCGTTTATCCAAAAAGCCGCGGCGTTCGCGTTGACGGATCCCGGCGTCCAGCAAGAGACGGCGAAGATGCGCGAGGCATACGCGCGGCGTCGCGCGCTCGTGATGAAATTATCCGCTGAATTGGAAAGCGAGCGCGTGCGAGTCACGCCTCCGCAAGGCGCGTTCTATTGCTTCCTCGATCTGCGCGCGTTGAAAATGAACGACGTGGAAATGTGCGAGAGGATTCTTGAAGAGAAAAGCGTCGGGCTTGTGCCAGGCTCCGCGTTCGGCGAACAGGGCGAGGGATTCATCCGCATGTCCATCGCCGCGTCGGACGAGGAAGTGGAAATGGGATTCAGGAAAATCGTGGAGTGGGCGGAAGAACAATAGTTTCACGTTGCAGGTTCAAGGTCATAGGTCTTGCAACTTTCGACCTTCGACCTTTAACCTGAACCCGGAGGTTTTGTGAAGATTGCATTTCAGGGCGAGCATGGCGCGTATAGCGAGCAGGCAGTGTTCGATTATTTTGGGGAGGTCGAGTCGCTCCCCTGCGAGTCGTTCGACGCGGTGTTCGAGGCAGTCAACAATGGGCGGAGCGAAGCGGCTTTGATCCCCGTCGAAAATTCGCTGGCGGGAAGCATCCATCAGAATTACGATCTGTTATTGCGAAACGACCTGCGCATTGCGGGTGAATATTTACTGCGCGTGCGGCATTGTTTGATCGCGTTGCCCGATGTGAAAATGGGCGAAATAAAAAAAGCCATCAGCCATCCACAGGCGTTGGGGCAGTGCGCGGACTATTTGCGAAAGCGCGGCATCCAAGCGGAGCAGGTCTACGACACGGCGGGGAGTGTGAAACTGCTGAAAGAGTCTGGCGCGCGCGATACAGCGGCGATCGCTTCGCGCCGCGCGGCGGAGTTGTACGGGATGCAAATTCTCGAAGAGGGGATCGAAGACAACGCGGAGAACTATACGAGGTTTCTCGCCATCCAAAAAGAAGCAATCGTCCCGGCGAGCGAGGCGAAGACCTCCATCGTGTTCACGTTGAAGAATCAGCCCGGGTCGTTGTTCAAGGCGATGTCTGTGTTTGCCCTGCGCGATATTGACCTGACCAAGATCGAGTCGCGTCCGTTGCAGGGTAAGCCGTGGGAATATTTATTTTATATTGACTTCATCGGTTCGACGAACGAGGAAACATCGAAACGCGCGCTCGACCATTTGGGCGAATACGCGCTGACGTTGCGCGTGCTGGGATCGTATGCGAGGTTTAAGGGATGACGA
>CASGHD010000174.1 GCA_949319575.1 uncultured Anaerolineales bacterium
CGTCAAAAAACTGAAGCCTTCAAAAAAGACTACTATCAACATCGCTCGGGAGTGGAAGGCTCATTGTCTGCATTTTTACAGGTTGCGCCGCTAACATGAAACGGACATCAGCCTGGCTCGCTGGACATCGTCCCCAAGCCCAACACAAACAGAGTTGGTCTTTGACACGCGCCTAAACCGTGACATCGGTTCTTGCTCTGACCACTTATCCTATTCCCAGTTTGCCAACAATATCTTTGAGAAAGCCATGGTCTCAGTGGTTGGGAGCGCTCAAAGGTTGTAGATAGCCCAACAGACTAACCACGGAGACACCGAGTCACGGAGTTTCTTAATTGCTTTTCTCCGTGTTTCCGCGACTCCGTGGTTATGGTTTTCCGCCTGTGGTGAAACCCATCTACATACTTTTAGTGCGCCCCAGTGGTTAGTTTTATTGCTCGATTAATTGTAACTGCTCAGCCTCGGAACATGTCGCTGCGAGGCGCTCTTGGTTTTGCCGAAGCAGTCTCCCAATACCGGGAGATTGCTTCCCTTCGACAGGCTCAGGACAGGCGTCGGGACCCCGAAAAAACATCGGGGCAGGCGAGCAAGAGCCTCCTCGCAACAACATGCCTGAGCAGTTACGATTAATTTGGAAAAGAGTAAAATGTCGCGTTACGACTTAATTGGTTTAAACCCCTCGCCCAACACCTCATGCGCCGTGCCGATGACCAGAAACGCGCGCGGGTCACATTCATTGACGATGGCTTTGAGCGTGGACACTTCCGCGCGGGTGATGACGCAATACAACACGGGGCGATCTGTTTTCGAGTACGCGCCCGAACCTTCAAGGACGGTCACGCCGCGTTGAAGTTCTTCGATCACGCGCTGTGAGATCGCTTCCGATTCTGATGTGACGATCATCGCCGTGCGGATGGTTGTTCCGCCTTCCAAAGTCGTCTCAGCGACGAGACCGCTCACGTATAAGGCGATCATCGCGTAGAGGGCTTGCTTCCATCCGAACACAAACCCCGCGCCGAGGATGACCGCCGAATCGACAAAGAGATAACTTTGCGTGATGGGTATCCCGCGCCAGTTGTTGAGGATACGGGCGAGAATATCCGATCCGCCGCTGGTGCCGCGCGCGCGATAGACGAGTCCGTAGCCAATTCCGCTGACGATGGCGCCATACAATGTGTTGAGGAACACGTCCCCTCGCAGGTCGCGGATCAATGCCGCGCCGGCGCCTCCCTGCGCAAAGAGCGGAGTGTTCGGCAACAAATCAATAAATATGGAATAGGCGAAGATGGCAACGGCCGTCCGCAGGGCGAAGCGATATCCGCCGAGGAAACGCCAGCCCAGGATGAAAAGCGGAACATTGCCGATGAGGATCATCAAGCCGATTTGCCAGCCCGTGAAGTGATTGATCAATTGCGCGATTCCGCTCACGCCGCCCGAAGCGAGGTTGGCGGGAATGAAGAACGTGCGAAGCGAGAACGCCTGAATCAACGCGGAGAGGGTGATGAAGAAATAATCGCGCAGGGTGGGAAGGTATTTTTTCATTGTTTACGGTTCACAAGTTGGAAGGTTGCAGGTTTAAGGTCAAAACGTTCAACATTCAAACCTTCAACCTTCAACCCTAAACGATCTCAACCCCCGCCAACTTCTCGATCACGCCGACGACCGCCGAGTTATCGAGTTCGCCCATGCCGGCGTCGATCATCTGCTGAAACAGTTTTGTGTTTTCGCTTGTGGATGAAACAGGAACATTGTATTCCCTCGCAGTATCGAGCACGATCTTCAAATCTTTCAATTGCATGTGAGCCTTGAAGCCGGGGTTGCGGTTGCCGTCAAATAAACGCGGCGGCTTCACGTCGAGAGTCCAGCATTGCGCCGCGCCGCCTTTGATCGCATCGACAACTTTTTTCGGATCCACTCCCGCCTTCCTGGCAAAGACGAGCAATTCGCCCATCGCGACCATTTGCGCGGCGACCATGATCTGATTGGCGGCTTTTGCCACCTGCCCCGCGCCCGCGTCACCGACGTGTGTGACTGTCTTGCCCATCGCCAGCAATACCGGCCTGACTCGTTCCAGCGCGGACGCGTCGCCGCCGACCATGATGGTGAGCGCGCCGTTCCTCGCGCCGATGTCGCCGCCTGAGACGGGCGCGTCGAGCGCGATGACATTGTTTTCCAAAAGTTTACCCGCGATCATCCGCGCGGAGGCGGGTTTGATCGTTGAGTTATCCACATAAATCAACCCAGCGCGCGCGCCCTCGATGATTCCGTTTTTGCCGAGGACGACCTTTTCCACGTCGGGCGAATCGGGCAGGTTGGTGAAGACCACGTCCGCTTGCGAAGCAACTTCACTGGGGGATGAGGCGGCGGCAGCGCCTTCCGCTACAAGTTCATCCACCGCGGCGCGTGAACGGTTATGCACGAACAAGGGAAACCCCGCTTTGAGGATGTTCCGCGCGATGGATTTGCCCATCAATCCCAATCCGATGTATCCGACTTTGAGCATACCGACTCCTTTTTCATTGCGAGGATTTTGAAATTATACCCTTGGAAGATTTGCGGAGATAAGCGAGGTTTAGAACCTATTCGAATACCGGAGCGCGGACAGATACTGAGTGAGTGGAAAAAGTAAAAGAAAGAGCCTGCCCCTTGAGGAGGAGAGGCAGGCTCAGGCTGGGAGAGACGCAGGGGCGCGTCACCCTTTTATTTAATTTCGTACGTCACGTTGACGGTCACAACGAAGGTCAACTGTCCGGGCGCGATCGGCACTGCCGCCGCTTCTGCCCCGCCGCCACCCCCGCCGCCGCGTCCATCAAATAAAGGATAGGGCTGGTTATCGACGAACGTGATGGTCTGAATTTCGCCGAGCGAAACGCCAGCCACCGAGGAAAGTTCCTCCGCCTTTGATTTGGCATCTTTGAGCGCGTCGGCGCGGGCTTGCTTGAGGGCAGAGTCCTTATCCGCCACATCGAACTGAATGCTGTTGACCGTATTCGCGCCGGCAGTCACAACGGTATCCAGCAACCCGCCGAGTTTGCTCAGGTCGCGGATCGTCACGTAGACGGTGTTATCGACCGAGTAATACTTCTCGCCGGTGGGTGTGCCGGTCAGCGGGTCGTACTTATCGAACGGGTAGATGCTGAAATTGGTTGTGCGGATATCTTTGGCGTCGATGCCGAAGTTGGTGAGCGCCTCGATCATCTGCTGGGTTTGGGCGTTATTTGCCTGCACCGCTTCAGAAGCGGAGGGCAGTTCGGTGTGCACGCCCAAATAGATATAGGCGATGTCCGGCACAAGGTTGGCTGTGCCAGAGCCAGCCACGCTCAACGTGCGGTTTGGCGCGCTATTGCCGCCGACGGCTGGCGCAACCCCGCACGCGCTTACAACCAGAGCCAGCAAGGCAAGAGTTGCAACTAACATAGTTTTGGTTTTCATTTTTATACTCCTTGTTTATGATTGCCAATAGGAAGACGCTGCGCGCGCGGGAAAGTTCCCGTCGCTCACTTGAATTTTAATCGCTTTGCCTGTACAATCCTTGTACATTTGTTCTATGCCTATCAACTATCAAGAAGTCTTCACCCAGATTCAATCCATTGGCGCGGGCGCAAAAGAAAGACGAAAGAAGAAAGAGGAAGCCCAAGCCCAAGCGCGAAAACTGCTGGAGGCTTACACGTCTCAACTTGATGTGCTGCGCGCCAAAGTGGATTCCGCCACGGCGATAGACGCGAACATCCGTTGCGCCTACCCGCTGGATGAAACCCTCGCTTCTTCCTTCGACGTTGTGCCTGCTTCAGTCACCCCAACCTTAATCGCCGCCGACGGTTCGCAGATCAACCCAGACCGTCACGCCTCGGTGCAATTTGGGCTGATCAACGTCGGCGCGATCACCATGAAATTAAATTCGGGCGAAGCGCCAGAGATTGCCACCGAAAGCGAACTCCTCTTCGGCGACGACCTCCTCCCCAACGGCATCCCTCTCTCCGATGGCATGGTCGCCCTCAAACGCGACCTCGCCGAACGAATCAAACTCGACGATCTATCCAAACGCATTAAAGGGGACGTCGTCACCTTCACCGACGGTCCCATCGAGCTATGGGGCGCGAAAGGCGAAGACGCCAATTCCTACGAAGACTTCATCAAAAAATATCTCACCGTCCTCTCGCGCCTGCAAGATCGCGGCGTTGTCACCGCCGGCTACGTGGACAAACCTTCAGCAGATTTAGTTGTCCGCTTGCTTGAGATCGCGCTGGCGGATAACGAACAACTCCAACATCTGCGCGAATTTCATCCCTTGCGCGCCGTGAGCGACCGCTGGCTCTTCGGCGAAAAAGAGAATCCCCTGCTCAAGCCCGGTCATCGCTCGGCGGTGTTCAAAATCCAATCGAGTTCGGACAAACGATATACCGGCGCGCTAACGTTGCACTTCTTCTACTTAAATGTAGGCACGGACGGACATCCCTACCCCGTGCGCGTCGAAATCCCCAAGTGGGTGGTGGAGGATAAAGAGAAGTTGAA
>CASGHD010000175.1 GCA_949319575.1 uncultured Anaerolineales bacterium
TGTACACAAGCGGCAATATCAGCAGCGCCCCCAACCCGATCAGACTCAGGGTCAGCCTGCTTCCGTTTTCTGAAAACAATCCCACGCGGACGATTGCCCACGCGCCGATGCCGATCAGCACAAAGTTGACGAGGAATTCGATCAGTTTATCCATGATGACCGCGGAGGTGGCGCGCGCGAACGTTAATCCATGCCTGCGTTGGAGGTAAAGCGCCTGCAGCGGTTCGCCTCCCACTTGCGGACCGAATGTAAAGTAACTCACAGCAAAGACAGACAGGCGATACCCGATCAATGGCAGGAACGGCACAGACGGATTCTCCGCGCGGACGATGATCCACCAGCGCGCGGTCATGCAGACGATGACGAACGCGTTGATGAGCAGAATCAGAACGATCTGCCAGAGTTTGAGATTCGCAAGCGCGTTCCAGATTTCAGCGAAAGGAGCGTTGCGAAGCGCGAAATAAAGAAGTGCGCTGAGGACGGCATAGATCGCAATTGTTACCTGCCAAGATTTTTTTTGAATCGGCAAGGAAGAATTGCTAGAGGATAGATTTGCCATGGTCTGTGGGTGGATTCTGAATCAGCCGTTTCATTTCTGCCAGCACGGATTGATGAATGATTTTAGTTTCGGTAGTCCCGAGTTGCTTGGCGTAAATAGGATTTCCAATTTGCGCGCGAATATGCATATCTTTAATTTTGCCGCGCATCATCATGAACACCTGAAATGCCGCGGCGAGCGCCTCGCGATCTAGCCGTGTTTTTCTGATTCGCGTGAGTGGATGTGTTATGGCTTTCTTCCATATCACGCCGCGCACGAGGATGGGCAGGATCGGCGTTTCGGGACTCATGCGTAAAAACACGCCAACGCTGTCTGTCCATTTTTCAAGCGAGTCTGCCGCATCGGTATATAGATCGGGATCAGGTTCAATATGCCCTGCGGGATACGTCAACACCGCGCCTCCGTTTCGCAGAAAGGCGCTGACTTGTCGCACGAGGTTCATTCTTGACGAAGCTTCGTCGGTCACATAAAAAAGTTGTTTTGAAAGGTTGGTCAACGCTTCGAGGAATGGGCGCTGCAAGGCGATGATCCTCAAATCGGGTCGATTCAACGCGGCGAAGGTTGCGGCTGAGTCTGCCAAGCCTGGATGGTTGGACAAGGCTAGAAATCCCGAGGCAGGGATGATGTCCGCGCCATGGACGCGCACATCGCCGTAGTGATGTCTCAATACGGCGCGCGCGCCTTCCGCTAATCCGCTGTTGCCTGTGACCGAGTCGAATTCCACCATTTGGCGCGCGAAGGTCTGCGCATGGTTGAAGAAAATTTTTTGCGCGAGTCGCGCAGGCAAAGAGCCGCTTCGCAAACCGAAAGAAGAGACGACATCATCGAGATTGATTTGTGTGAGGATGTCGAGTTGGGAAGACATGGCGGAAGAGTTACAAGTTATCACTGAGCAGTAATCGGTTGTCGTCTATCGTCTATCGTCTATCGTCTATCGTCTATCGCCTATCGTCTCATTCCCGTTCCGTTGTGAATTTCAGGGGATAGCCCGCGTTGTTGGATTCAAAATACGCCTTGTCAATCCGTTTCTCCGCTTCGGACTGTGCCAGCGTTTGTACATACGCGTTGCCGTTGATGTGCGCGGTCATCATAATTTCAGAAGCGCGATCAACGCCGAGGTAGAAGATCGTTTTGAGGATATGCACCACGAAGTCCATCGGCGTGACGTTGTCGTTGTGGATGATGACTTTGTAGAGCGGCTCGAGGGCGGTTTCGGATTCTTCGATGATTTCGATTTCGGGGAGGATCGAAAAAGGATGAAGGGTGAAGGATGAAAGATGAATTTTATCCATTTGTTAGTTGGGCGATTTCGCTTTTCGATAACTCAAGCTCCGCCGCGTCGAAATTTTCTTGGATATGTTGCGGATTGAACGACATGGGGATCGTGATCACGCGCGGATGCGAGATGACCCACGCAAGCGCGATCTGAAAGATGCTTGCGTTGTGCGCTTTGGCGATTGTCTCCAATGTTTTGTTCGAGCTCAGTTTGCCTTCATCAACGGGCGAGTAGGCGGTGAAAAGAATATCGTTCTGCTGACAATATTCAAGCACGCCGTTGTCCACATACGAACGATCAGAGACGCTGAACGGGACTTGGTTGGTGAAGATCGGCGTTTCAGATAATTCTCGCGCTTGTTTGAGTAGTTTTAAATTGAAATTGCTCACGCCGAGATGTTTTACTTTTCCATCGCGCGCGAGTTTGTTCAACGCGCGAAAGGTCTCTTCATATTTCACGCCCGTGCCAGGCCAATGGATGAGATACAAGTCAACGTACTCCATTTTGAGTCGGCGCAGGGAATTTTCGCAGGCTTTCAACACATCATCGTATTTGAGATGACTCGGTGTGACTTTGGTCGTGATGAACAATTCCTCCCGCTTCTTCGCGGACACTCGAACTGCCTCGCCGACCAATTCTTCGCTATGACCATCCGCATATTTTTCGGCGGTGTCGAAGTGGGCGTAACCAACCTCAAGCGCGGAGCGAAGCGCTGTCAACGATTTTGAGTCAAGCGCGTGGTCTGGCGATGAATTCCCGCCGATGCGCCATGCGCCGAATCCGATCTTGGGGAGAGTAATACTGTTGATGGTTTCGTGTTTCATGCCAATTTGTTCAACCGATCCATTTCATGTTGAGTTAGTTCAATATCTGCCGCTTCGAGGTTCTCTTTTTGATGTTGCGGATTGAACGACATTGGAATCGTGACCACGCGGGGTTGTGCAACCAACCACGCAAGCGCGATCTGGAACGGAGTCGCTCCGTGCGCCTGCGCGATGGATTGAATGACACTATTTGTCCGAATGCCTTTGCTGTTGATTTTCACGGGCATGTAGGCAGTGAGAAGGACATTGTTTTGCTGGCAGTATTCAAGCACGCCTCGCGAATAATAACGAAAAAAGATATTGTAGCCAATCTGATTGGTGAGGATCGGCGCATCGGAGAGTCTTTGCGCGTTTTGAAGTTGCTTTAAATTAAAATTGCTGACGCCGATGTTGCGGACTTTCCCTTCGCGCACGAGTTGATTCAACGCGCGAAATGTCTCTTTCATGGAAGCGAGCGGGTTGGGATAGTGCACTAGATACAGGTCGAGATACTCTGTACCGAGCCTCCGCAGGCTTCCCTCGCAGGCTTGCATGACCCTCGAGTAACTCCACGGTGTGGGTAATACTTTGGAGGTGATGAAAAGTTTCTCGCGCGGAATGTTGTTCTCGCGTATGCTTCGCCCGATCAGCTCTTCGGCGAACCCGCGCACGTAACGTTCGGCGGTATCGAAATGTGTATACCCAATCTCAAATGCTGAGCGAAGGGCAGCGAGATAAAAATCGGACTTTGCGCGCTTGGGAAAATTTGGCAAGCCGCCCAATTGTGCGGTGCCGAATCCGATCTTGGGAAGGGTGAGTCCGTGCAGGGTTTCGTATTTCATGTTTCCCATTCTACCCCGACATCATCCGATGCAGATTCGGCGAGCAAATGTTTGGCGGCTTCGATCTGTTCATCGTCGCCGATCATGCCGATATGGTCATCGGTTTCAAACCGGATGACCGATTTTGGATTGGCGATCAACTGCTTGTTTCGCATGATCGCCACGATGGAAGCGCCCGTGCGCGCCCGCAGATTTGCGGAGGCAATGGTCTGACCGATCAGCGGGTTTCCTGTTCCCAATCTCAGCCACGTGACCTCGATGTGTCCGCTGGCGTTGATGAGGTCATGCAAGAGGCGATGTTCTTCCTGAGTGTTGATTTGCGTATCATAATGATCGTGGCGGACAGCATCCATGTAGCGGATGATCTCTGCCACAGGAAAGCCCAATTTAAGGAGGGTGTGTCGAACGATTTCCAGTCCGCCTTCCAGCTCTGGATGAATCACATCTTGCGCGCCCAGTTGCACGAGTTGATCAATTCCCTCCTCGGTCTCGGCGCGCGCAATGATGGGCAGGTCGGGCGATATATCGCGCGCCGCGGCGACCACCAACTGACTGCCGGCGTCCGTCGGACCGGCAACCACGAGCGCGCGGGCGCGGTCCAAGCCTGCATGCGTCAACACTTCAGAGTTGGATGCGTCTCCGTACAGGCTTGGGACGCCCCTTCGGTTGAGTTCTTCGATGCGTTCTGCATCGGACTCAATGACGAGATGTGGGATGGACATCTGCCCCAATAAATTCACGATGTGACTCCCGACTCTTCCGTAACCGACAATTGCCACGTGACCTTCAATGGATTCGTCCACGGGGAGGGGCGCGGGTCTGTGACGATCCAACAGCCGCCACAAAGCCGGTAGTTTTTGCAACCAGGTTTCGGCTGGGTTAATGAGGCGAAGCATGAGCGGGTTGACCGTGATCGAGAGCAGAGCGCCAGTCAAAATCAGCGAGTATTGGTCCCGGTCGAGCAATCCGAGCGCCAAGCCTTCCTGCCCTAAAATAAAAGAGAATTCACCGATCTGACTCAGCGCCGCCGCTAACACCAATGTAGTACGCGCGGGCCATGGAAGTAAAAAGCCCATCAAAATCGTAACGAGCGCTTTGCCGAGTACGATCAATGCAGTCAATGCCAGAATAGTGCTGATATTGTTGAAAACATAATCGGGGTTGACAAGCATCCCAATGGAGACGAAGAACAAGACCGCGAAGACTTCCTGGAACGGCAATACATCCGCGCCGACTTGATGGCTGAGCGGCGATTCGTTGACGACCACGCCCGCTATAAACGCGCCCAATGCCAGCGAAACGCCAAAGAGTTCTGCCGCGCCGAGGGCGATGCCCAGGGCTATTGCCAGCACAGCCAGAATGAAAAGTTCGCGCGAGCGCGTGTGAGCAATGCGAAGAAGAATCCAGGGGATCAATCGTTTACCGGCAAAATATGCTACAAGCACAAAGCCCGCGGCTTTCAACAAGGTGAAGCCAAGCCCTGCCCAATCGAATCGATTTGATGTGTTGACTAGCGTTGGCATCAACACCAGAATTAATACGGTTGCCAAATCCTCCACGATCACCCAGCCGATAGCCGCTTTCCCATGCGGGGTGTTTAATAAACCGTTATCCGTCAAGTTGCGCAGGAGCACGACCGTGCTGGCGATGGATATTGCCAGACCGATCACGATACCAGAGGTGATTGTCCATCCCCATAGTTGACTGAACCCAAAGCCCAATAAGATCGTGATCCCCATTCGCCCCAGCGCGCCCGGGATTGCAACCGAACGCGCCTTCCATAAATCATCGAGTGAGAAATGCAAACCGACGCCGAACATGAGAAAGATGACGCCCAACTCTGCCAGCTGGCTGATGGTTTCGGTGTCTCCCACGAACCCAGGTGTGAACGGACCGATGACGATCCCCGCCAGCAAATATCCGACAATCGTAGGCAAACCGACCCGCCGCGCAACGATTCCCCCGATGAATGCCACGACCAACGCGACGACGATATTAATAAGCAAGGTAACTTCTTGCATGATTTCTCCGATCTATTTGGCTGGCTCTCGTTTAGGCATGTCCCCAATTGTACACAAGAAAAATCCCGCCGGAGGGGATGTATAATATGCCCAGCATCGTTACAGCGGAGGAAGCATGCGTAGAACAATTCTGACTCTGGTTTTTAGTGCAAGTTTGATCTTCCCCGTGTTGGCGCGCGCGCAGGGACCGACTCCGCCGCCGGGGCTTGCCGAACTTTGCTATCCTGAGGGGAAATTCCATCTTGTCGAGTGCTTCAAAGCCGTATGGGATTCGGCAGGTTTGTGGGGGATAGCCGTTCTCTTATTAATCATTGCGCTCGTTTCTCTTTTTATAACCCCTACCGGAAAAGCGTTTCAAGCATGGATACAGGAAATAGTAGAGAACAGGCTTCGCTCGTTTTCCAAACCCACACCGAAAGAGGAAGTTGCGCGCCGCGAAGCGGAATATCTTTCGGAGTTAGAGCGTTCCGAAACGATACGGGGTTCCGAAGAAAAAATAGCGCGCTTCGACGAATATCTCCATAGGTTGCAATCGGACGAGAACCCGCTGAGCCCGTCGGAGGATAGAGTCTTTGTTGATCTCGAAAGCGGATTATCCATTGAACAGCGTATTGGGTTATCTGTAAAAACCGAGTCGCAACAAACGAAGTCTTTTGTTGAGTTGAAGACCTTCGCCAGCCTTGCCGAGGCGGTGAAGCATGTGGATGAACAGACCGGAAAGCCCTACCCTGCGCTAGCATTGTTAGGGGAACCCGGCGCGGGAAAAAGCACGTTGCTGCGCCGATTGGCGCGTCAGGCAGTGCAAGAACGAGTTGAAGACTCATCCAAGCCCCTGCCGATTTTTGTTTCGCTGAGCGAACACAAGGACGGCAGTCCGCGGACCTTCCTGCGCCGCTATTGGAAGCAGAAATTGGGATTTGATGGGTTTGATAACGCGCTTGCAAATGAAGGGCTGTGGCTGTTCCTCGACGGATTGAACGAAATGCCGGGCGGCAATTATCGCGGTCAGGTTGGACAGTGGAGAAGTTTTCTGGGCGATCTTCCCCAAGCAAGTCGCGTGGTGATCGCCAGCCGCGTTGCGGATTATGGAAAAGGATTGGACCTGCCGCGCTTGACAATTCATGAAATGGACGATGAGCGGATTCGCAAATTCCTGAACAAGCGCGCGCCTGAACGCGCCGAGGCGTTGTGGGAGGCTTTGAAGAAAGACCGCGAGGAAGAATACGGCAGAATGTATGAACTTGCCCAAATTCCCTTTTGGCTGGTAATGATTTCCAGCCTGTCGGGGAAGGATGGCTTGCCGCGCAACCGCGCCAGCCTGCTCGATAGATCTATTGATAAATGGTTGGATTATGAAAGGCATGTTCGGATCGGAGGATTGAAGATCAATGACGACCAATGCGACGCTTTTAAAGAAGCAATGATCCATCTTGCGTGGACGGGGCTGTCGCGCAGTCAAAACTACACATTCGAGATCGGCGAAGCCCGCAAGTTCCTTGGCGCAAGGCAAACTCTGCTCGATGCGGATATTGCCATACAACTTGCACAGGATTGCAATTTGCTCCTCGTCGAACCCCCAGATAAGCCCGTCAAGGCGCGTTTCCATCATCAGTTATTGCAGGAATATTTTGCGGCGCATGAATTGGCGGAACGCTTTCTGAGGCGTAAAAATTTGACACGGCTTTGGAAAATACCCTGGCGTGATTGGAAGTTCGTTAAAAGCGAATGGGACCCTCTTCCGCCTCCGCCGCAGACCGATTGGGCGGAAGCGGTCGTCCTCGCCGCAGGCAGGTTGGATGCCGAGCAAGCCGAGAAACTGGCGCTCACAATTTTGCAGGATAACCCGCCGCTTGCCGCGCGTTGCATTCTTGAATCAGGAATGAAAGCCGGCGATGCCATTATTGAAAAAGTAACAGCGCGCCTGCTGGCTGATGTTGAAAATCATGGCGTGCGACTGCCCGCCCGCCTTGCCGCGGGAAAGATGCTGGCAAAATTGGGCGACCCAAGGTTGTCGAAACAACGTGGTGAAGTTCAGTTGGCAGGAGACGAGAAAGTAACCTTTCTCGCGCCTGATTGGGTGAATGTGCCTGCAGGAAGTTTTCAAATGGGAACAAACGCTCTGCAAGCGCGGTTGTTGCAACTGCAACGCGCTGATGTAACTTCGGACGAGCAACCTGCTCATATCGTACAGGTCAGCGCGTTCAAGATGGCGCGCTTCCCGGTCACGGTTGCGGAGTATCGCTGTTTCATGGAAGCGGACGGTTACGAAAACGATGCTTACTGGAAGGAGGAAAATTCCTTGCGCTGGCGCAATGCGACTTTGCCGTTTGAAGAAAGTTATGCCGCTGCGCAATTTCGGTTATACAAAGAAAACGCGGAACAGTTTTTACCGCAATTGGATGCGCTGGTTCGGCAGGGTAGAATTTCACAGCCGCAGGCGGAGGCTTTTCGTATACTCGTTAAAAGTTCCGATGATGAAATTCGTGAACAGTGGGAAGAAAACGAAAAAAGCAAACGAGGTTCATCTGGTACAGTAGCCCGTCCGTGGCTGTGGGATAACCAGCAATATACGGTGGATAACCAGCCAGTGATCGGCGTGAGTTGGTATGAAGCCTGCGCTTACGCGGCATGGTTAACTGAAATGCTGAGAAAAGAAGGCGCAATTTCGGAGCGGGAAGAGATTCGCCTGCCGACCGAAGCCGAATGGGAAAAAGCCGCGCGCGGAACCTCAGGCAGATTATGGACGTGGGGTAACCTTTGGAACGCCTCGTATGCCAATTCGCTCGAAGGGCGTGTTACCCAACCGTCCTCGATTGGCGCATATCCGCGAAATAAGAGTCCATATGGTGTTGAAGACATGATCGGCAATGTGTGGGAATGGTGTTTGGATTGGTACAATGAAAGCGAATTCAAGCGTAGCAGTCCTGTGGATAAAGATCGTTTGGGAAAGGAGGTGAAAGACCCTTGCAGAGTGGAAGGCGGTACGGCCCGCGTGGTGCGCGGCGGTTCGTGGAACAACGATCGAGACATCGCGCGCTGTTCGTATCGCAACGGGAACGTACCCGATAACTTCCTCGACAGCCTCGGTTTTCGTTTGGATTGCTCCCCATCATCCCTATCTCTGCAATCTGAATCTCTGAACTCTGAATCTCTGATTCTTGAATCAAAGACTTCCGAAGTCTAGCGCAGAAACCTCTCGCCGAAGGCGAGTCGAAAATTTTAAAAATGAACCTTCACGAACAAACATGCAATTGGAGTACCCTGCAATTGGCATACCAAAATGCCTCGCGCGGCAAACGCGGGCGTGGCGCAACGGCTGAGTTCGAATCTCTGCTGGCGGATAACCTGCTCGAATTGGAAAGCGAACTACAAGAGCGGACTTACCAGCCCGGCGCGTACAGCAGTTTCTACATCCACGAACCCAAAAAGCGTTTGATCTCCGCCGCGCCGTTTCGGGATCGCGTCGTTCACCATGCGTTGTGCAATATTACCGTGCCGCATTTCGAAAAGTTGTTCATCGCGGATAGTTACGCCAACCGCGTGGGCAAGGGCACGCATCGCGCTATAGACCGCTGTCAGCAGTTCGCTCGCAAATACAAATACGCCCTGCAATGCGATGTTGCCCAGTTCTTCCCGAGCATTGACCATGAGGTTTTGCGAGCGACGTTGAAACAAATGCTGCCAGACGAAAGCCTCTTCTGGCTCGTAGATCGAATTCTTGCCAGCGGGCAGAAGGTTCTGGCAAATGAATACGATATGGCATATTTCCGCGGCGACGATCTTTTGTCTGTTACGCGTCCACGCGGCTTGCCGATTGGCAATCTTACGTCGCAGTGGTGGGCAAATTGCTATCTGAATCCATTCGATCATTTCGTCCGCCGTGAATTGGGGTGCAAAGCGTATCTTCGTTATGTGGACGACTTTCTGCTCTTCAGCGATGACAAAAGGCAATTGATGCAGTGGCGCGATGCGATCATAAACCGTCTGGAACGTTTTCGGCTCACGCTGCATGTCCGCAGCGCGTACCCGCGTCCCGTCACAGAGGGTGTCCCCTTTCTCGGCTTCATGATCTTTCCCGATCATCGCCGCCTCAAGCAGCGCAAGGGCTTTGCTTATCGGCGCAAATTACGTCATCTACTTCAAACCGCCGATATGAAAACCATTCGCGCTTCCGCGCAAGGCTGGATCAATCACGTTCGTTATGCAGATACCCTTCGTTTGCGCGAGTCTGTGCTTGGGAATGTTGGGTTGTTGTATTCATAAACCAGACCCGACAGGTTTTCGGAAACCTGTCGGGTCTTACTTATCGAGGAACTATGTCTGAAGAGATGGTCATTTTCACGCGCGCCTATGATTTAGTCTCATGGCTGTTGCCGCTGACGCAAAATTTTCCGCGCAGTCAACGGTTTGTTATCACACAGCGACTGCAAAATGCGGCTCTGAATTTTCAAGAGTTGTTGATCGAAGCCAACGCCCAGCGCGGCTCTATGCGCGCCGAAAAATTGCGCGACGCCGACGTGGAATTGCGGAAAGTGCGCCTGTATTTGCGCCTGAGCCAGAAATGGGATTGGATCAAAGAAAACCAGTATCGTCACGTCTCCGCGATGGTGGCTGAGATCGGCAGGCTGTTGGGCGGGTGGAAGAAAGCGTCATAATCAAACCGCAAGGTTTGTTGTGAAGGGCTCATTCAAGAGCATGCCCGCGTGGTGCGCGGCGGTTCGTGGAACAACAATCGAAACAACGCGCGCTGTTCGTATCGCAACAGGAACGAACCCGATAACTTCAACAACAACATCGGTTTTCGTTTGGTTTGCTCCACATCGTTATAGGTCATGCCGGAAATTCGGAACGTCCTGAGCGAAGTCGAAGGATGTTCCGCCGAGGCTTTGGGATGATGGCTGAATGATGTCCTGGCTGGCGTCCGCATTCCCCTCCCCCTTTGGGAGAGGGTAGGGTGAGGGCGTCGGGCGAATATAAAAATGCCTGCTACTTGAGAATTCTCCGTAGCAGGCAAATTTCTAAGTTTCAAGAGCAATCCGTTGGTCGAGTAGCGAAGCGTATCGAGACCAACAATGTCCAAAAGTAATTTTGTAACAAGAGTTGTTCCGCTTACGGGTGGTCTCGACACCGCACCTGCGGTGGGTGCAGGTGTACGCCCTGCGCTGTCCACTTCGACAGGCTCAGCGCGGCGGCTTCGGGCTACTCGACCACCGATTTTTTCCCTCGTCCCTCACACCCCCAACCGATTGATCCCATCGAACGCGGCGGTTTTGTAGCATTCTGCCAGCGTGGGATAGTTGAACACGGTGTTGATGAAATATTCCACTTTGCCCTTGAACGCCATCACGGCTTGACCGATGTGGACAAGTTCGCTCGCGCCTTCGCCGATGATGTGAACGCCGAGCAGTTCATGCGTTTCGAGATGGAAGATCAATTTCAGTAAACCAGTCTGGTCGCCGATGATCTGTCCGCGGGCGATCTCGCGGTATTGCGCCTTGCCCACTTCGTAAGGAATCCCCGCTTCGGTTAACTCTTCCTCGTTTTTGCCGACGGTCGAAATTTCAGGGATGGTGTAGATGCCGTACGGGAAAAGGTCGGGCGCGCTCTGGGTCGAGATTCCAAACGCGTGACACGCCGCGAGCCGTCCCTGCTCCATCGAAGTGGAAGCCAGCGAGGGAAATCCAATCACGTCGCCGACGGCGTAAATGTTCGGCGTTTTCGTCTGGAATTTTTCGTTGACTTTAATCACGCCGCGTTCGTCCATTTCGATTCCAATTGCATCCGCGTTGAGTGTTTTTGTCGCGCCAGTTCTGCCGATGCTGTATAACGCCATCTCGGTGACGATTTGTTTTCCGCTGGCGAGCGTAATCTTGACGCGCTCACCTTGATCGTCGCTGATCGGTTCAAGGTCTTTTACTTCTTCCCCGAGTCTAAAGATCGCGCGTTGTTGGTTGAGATGATACGTGAGCGAGTCCATGATTTCCGCGTCCACGAAGGGGAGCAGGCGGCGGCGCTTGTCAATGACGGTGACGCGCACGCCGAGCGCGGCGAAGATGCAGGCGTATTCGAGTCCGATCACGCCTGCGCCGACGACTGCCAGCGTGCGCGGCAGATGATCCAACTGGAGCAAATCGTCGCTGATGAAGATGCGTTTCCCGTCGAAGGGGATATGCTCACTGCGCGTGGCAGACGTCCCTGCGGCGATGATCGTGTTCGCGGCGGTCACATCCCGCCAGCCGTGTTGATCAACCGACTGGAGTCGAATCGTGTTTGCATCCAAAAAAGAGGCTTCGGCAGAGACAAGTTCCACGCGATTGCGTTGCAGTTGGTGTCGCACGATATCGAGTTCGTGTTGAATGACGTGGTCGGTGCGATAAAGCAGATCGCTCATCGTGATATTTTGCTTCACGGTGTACGACGCGCCGTATAAACTGTGTTCACGATACCCCGAAAGGTGCATCACTGCCTCGCGCAACGTTTTGCTTGGAATTGTCCCCGTGTTGATACAGACCCCGCCCAAGATCGTTTTGCGCTCGACGACCGCCACGCGTTTGTTCAACTTCGCGGCTTGAATCGCGGCGCGCTGTCCCGCTGGTCCCGAACCGATCACGAGCAAATCATAATCATAGTCTGCCATGCTGACCTCGCTTGAGTAGGGAATTATAGATGAAAAACCCGCCTCTTTCGAGACGGGTTGCGAATTCCACTTCTTTTCGGGTTTCATGATGTCTCGTTATCGAAAGATGCTTCTTTCAACCCATACCCGCTCTCAATTAATTCTTTGAGTCGTTGCGTAAAGCGCGCGGCGGGCGCGCCGTCAACGATATCGTGATCGAAGCACAGGGTTATGCAGAGGTATTCGCAAATCTCGATACGTCCATCGATCACGCCCGGCTTTTGCGCCATACCGCCAAGCGCAACATCGAGCGTATGTAAGCCGAATGGGATTGCCCAGCCCGCGCCCTTTCCAAACATCCCAACGGATGTGATGCCGACGGTGCCGAAACTCTTTTTGAGCAACCACGGACTTTTGAAGATGAACCAGAAGAAAATATCCCAGGCAAACGCTGGCAGGAAGCCCAGCCATCCAACATTGTATTCGCTGGTTTCCGCGGGTTTTGCCTGCGTTGCGCGAATTTCATTGTGAATGTCCATGATCGTCCGTTGATTTGCGGCGCGGATAAAATGCGGAATAACTTTCTTGCGCCCCTCCGCCTCGATCTCGATCATTGTATTTACGTCTACATCTGCAAACATGACGATCTGATTCCGCCAATTCCGATATGCGTGCATCCACTTGTTTTCATCAATGGCTTTCGCAAGACAGACAATAATGAACGCGGTGAACGAAAGTGTCTTACCGGTGCGCGCCTTATAATCACGGATCAACCGACGCGGTTGCGTCACATCCGCCTCGATCAACGCGTGGATGGTATGTTTTCTCGAAGCCAGGCGACCGCCCTGAACGGTTACTTGTCTTTCCCGAGGAAACGGCGAGACGTGATAAACAGGCTCTTTGTTTTTCATTGGTTATGCCGGCGCTGAGTTGTTGGATATACTTAGCCGGAGAGTCCACTGACACTCTTGACCCCGCATGATTTGCCAGCCAAATCACGTTCGGGGCAGGTGGAAAACCTCTTTTTTCTCTGTGTTCCCTATGGCGAATACGCTTTTGCAAAATGTCTTTTTAGATTATCTTCCCACGACCCGCAGACGAGTAGTGCCATGCGTCATGAATGGGCGCGCGCAAAAGCATCCTTCGCCGCTCGCTAATCGCAACGGGTATAATGAATTCGAGGTGATCATGCAGGAATTCCTACTTTCGATTGATACGATGTGGATTGTGGCGTTGATTCTTGGCGGGTTTATCGCCTATCAACTACGCTCTGGAGAAATCCCCCTGCGCTTTTTTGGTCCCATCAAGCGCGCGCGAGCGCCGATCATCTACTGGCTATTCATCCTCTTCTATATTGGAATTCTGGGCGTCGTAGTCTACGCATGGATGGGCGGTGTGCGGATTCCTGTGTCGGAATTGTTTGATTGACTAATATTACAGCGCAAGGTTAATCTGTTGTATGGGTAAACCGTCCACGAATATTCACGAATACACGAATGCCTCGATAGACTCAACACAAGCGCGCGAATGCCCGGCGCGAATTCGAGTATTCGTGGATGGTTTGGGGCG